>JANOOP010000295.1:0-2901 GCA_031421415.1 Candidatus Eiseniibacteriota bacterium | reverse complement strand
GATGAATCTCTAAGCCGTCACGCCCTCGCTGGCTTTCTAGCTTGGGCGGGTTTGGGACGCGTGGGAGCAGGCCATTTCATCCGAAGTTTCCGCCTCGTGGCCGCGCAGTCTTGTAGGTAAAGATTGATAAGCGTCTGGTATGGCATCCCCGTCAACTGCGAGAGCTTTTTGAAGTACTGAATCGTGTCGATCGCCATTCGGATGGTCACCGCGCGCCGCAACTTCTTGGCGTACGGATTTCGACTCGCCTCCGAGAAATCGTATTCCTTCCTCATTGCATTGACTCCATGCTTCTTATGGTTGCTTAGCGCCTTCTCGTTGTCCCACTCGAATCCAATTTCCGCCACCCGTACCTCCACCCCGAGAGTACATACAAAGTATGTACCTCTGACCCCAGCCTGTCAACTCTCCTCCAATTCCCCCCAAGCCTCCCGCAACGCCCCACGCTTCACCCGCGCCGCGCGCTCCAACGCACCGATGGCGCTCCCCGCGCCCAGCGTGAGCGACTTGTCGCGGCGGGGGATGGTGCGGGCGTACTTCCGAAGTCGCGCCAGGAGCGTCACGGCGTCCTGGTGGGCGCCCAGGAAATCCTGCAGCACCGCGATTCGCTTGGCCCGCGCTGGAGCGCCCGCGCCCAGCACGGGCGACAGAAACTCCAGCGTGTAGCGGAGCCGCTTCGCCTCCAGGCGGACGGCGTGGAGCGCTTCGGGCTCCATCGTTCGCTCGGCTTCGGCGTACGCGGCCTCCAGCGCCTGCTCGGCCTCGGCCACCAGGCGCGACGCCGCATGATAGGCGGCGGCGCCTCCCGCGGGGACCGACGCACCCGGCGGCGGGCCCTCCGCGATCCACCCGCCCGCGGCTTCCAGCAGTCCGGCAAAGCGCTCCGAATCGAGTGCCTCGACCAATGCGACGCGCTGCTGGCCACGCCGGATCGCGAGGCCGGTCGCGAAGACGGAGAGCGCGGCGCGTTCCTCCTCCGTCGCCTCGGCCTCCATCGCGGCCACACGCTCCAAACCGACGTCCAGATCGCGCACGCGTCCCAGCGCGCGGCCAATGAAGCGGAGATCCTCCGCGAAGCGCGTGCGCGTCTCCTCGGGGATCGCGCCCGCGAACACCTCCAGCGCCATCCGGAGCCGCCGCGAGGCGACCCGCATGTCGTGGAGGTACTCCAGATCGACGCCGAGGCGTGTTCCCGGCTCGTTCCACGCCAGGCGGCCGAAATGCCGCGCCAGGGACTTCCACGCCACGTCCACCAGCCGGTCGCCGATATCGACAACGTAGGCGCGCTCCACCCGCTCGGGCGCGGTCAATCCCGCGGCAGCCAACGCCGAAGCGAGCTTGGAATCGACATTGGCGCGGAGACCCAGCGCCCCCTCCACGGCGCGCCGCACGTCGCTCAGCGCGTCGCGGTGGCCGTTCGAGAGTTCGATCTCCACCACATCGAAGCGGCGCGGGGGGGCGGCGTCTCCATTCCGCCCGGGGAGCGCCACGTGATCCACCGTGACCAGCCCCAGCAAATCGTCGCCGCGGAACCAGCGGAAGCACTCGCGCTCGGCGCGAATTCGCGCGACAACGTGGAGCCGCTCGGGAATGCCGAGCCCTCTCAATGGCCAGAGAAGCGCGGTCACCGGCCCCGGCTCCAGCGCATCGCCGCCCCACGGCAGCTCGTCCGCGGCCGGGGCGTCCTGCGCCCACTCGGTTCGCACCATCGCCTCGTCGCTTCGCGAGCGGAGCGTCTTCGCCTCCAGCCGCACGCGGCGCCCGTCGGCCCGAAGCCGCAGCGCGATCCCCGCTCGGTAGAGAACCCAGTCCTCCGTGTCGAGGTAGCGGTCCTCGTGCGTCACGCCCGCCTGAGGCTCCAGGCGAAAGCCCGCCGCCTCGATGGTGGCGCGAACGCGCGCGGGATCGCCTCCCTCGGGAAGGCGGAACTTGATCTCCTGTTCGGTGAACGAAGAAGGCATGGAGGCTCCCGGCCCGGTCAGTCGCGCGCGACGGCGCGGAGCGCGCCCGGCTGCATCAGCCACTGGAGCGTGCCGGTTCCCGGCTGCAGGCGCCCGGGGAAAGTGATGAGCGCGGCGGCCCCTTTTTTGAACACCAAGGAGGCGTGGCTGTGAGGGCCGGCCAGGAGGAAAGCCGTGAAGCCGCTCACATGGGGCTCGTGGCCGACGATGGCGATCGTCTCCTCGGGGAAGGCGAGGAGGGCCTTGGCGGTGGCGTCGAACTCGCCCCCCGGCTCCATGTGCGGCTCGATCACCAGCTCGAGGCTGGGGGCGACCGCGTCGCGGAGGATCTCGGCCGTCTGGCGCGCCCGGATCAGGGGGCTCGTGACGATCCGCTCGGGGCGCGGAGCGACCTCCTTCAAGCCCCGGGCGGCGATCCGGAACTTGTGGATCCCCTCCGGAGTGAGGGGGCGGTCGTCGTCCCAGGGAAAGGCGGGGTCGCCCCGATCGACGGCGATGCCATGGCGGACAATGAGGAGGTTCATGAGATGGTAATTTTCTCACCACCTGGGGGGGTGGGTCAATGCGGGTGGGGGTTCGACAATATCACCCCGGTCACCAAGTCCGGGGCTTTGGAACTGACGACCCGTCTGGCAAGAGGAAGGGGTCGGGGAACTGGGAACGAGCGTAGATCTCTTTCTTCGCCCGAAATGTGCCCCGGACGAGCGATTTGAGTTCCAAACTCTCCCGATTGTACGGAAAACAGGCCATGACGCTCTTGGCCGGAAACCGCGAACGGAGATACCGGACGGCGGGGACGATATCGCTGTCACCGGTCACAAGGACCGCCACATCGCACTCGTTGCGGTAAAAGAGGTCCAGTAGTCCGACGGCGATGGCGACATCGGTCTCCTTCTCCTCATGGCGCCGAATCATGGCCCGGCATCGGGGACACGGGGCG
>JANOOP010000294.1:0-5126 GCA_031421415.1 Candidatus Eiseniibacteriota bacterium | reverse complement strand
CATTCAGGAACGGCTTTCCCTCGTGGACGGCGTAGAAGCGGCGCGCCCGGTCGGCGGTGAGGCGGACCCGGCGCAGTTCCACGATCTCGAATCCCGCCTCTTCGATCTTGGCGAGGATGAGGCCGATCTTCCGTCCGCGGGCGGCGTCGGGCTGGATCATGAACAGGGTCTCTTGCATCGACAGGGGATTCCTCCGGTTGGCGTCGCCTTGCTGGGCTGCAAAACGCCGCGGCCGGCGCGACGGACCGGCCGCGGCGATGGTTTCGTGTTCGCCGCTGGCTAGCGCCGGCCCTTCTTCGCGCCGACCTTCTTCTTGGATGCGGCCTTCTTCGGCGAGGACGTTCGGGCGGCCGGCTTCGCCGTTTTCCTCGCGGCTTTCTTCGCGGCTTTCGGGGCCGACTTCTTGGCGGCTTTCCTTGCGCCCTTCTTCAGCCCGCCCATGACCACGTGGAGCGACGCCTTCTTCCGGCGCTTCGCCAGCACGTTCGCGACCAGCGCCGGGATCTCCGACGGCACCTTCGCCACCGGCACCCCCGCCCGCTCGAAGCGCGCGATCTTCTCCGCCGCGGTCCCCGCGCCACCCGAGACGATGGCGCCGGCGTGGCCCATCCGCTTCCCGGCGGGCGCGGTCCGCCCCGCGATGAAGGCGACGACCGGCTTCGAGATGTGCTCCTCGATCAGGGCCGCCGCGTCCTCCTCGTCGGTCCCGCCGATCTCCCCGATCAGGACGATGGCATCGGTGTTCTCGTCCGCCTCGAACTGCGCCAGCGCGTCGACGAACCGCGTGCCGACGATCGGATCGCCGCCGATGCCGATGCAGGTCGACTGGCCCATCTTGGCGCGCGTCAGCTGCCAGACCACCTCGTACGTGAGCGTGCCGCTCCGGCTCACGAGTCCGATGCGGCCGGGCGCGTGTATGAAGCCCGGCATGATGCCGACCTTGCATTCGCCCGGCGTGATGAGGCCGGGGCAGTTCGGCCCGATGAGCCGCGTCGACTTGCCGCGAAGGTAGCCCGCGATCTCGATCATGTCGCGAACCGGGACTCCCTCGGTGATGCAGACGACGAGCGGAATTTCGGCGTCCACCGCCTCGTAGATCGCGTCCTGCGCCAGCGGCGCCGGCACGTAGATCGCCGAGACGTTCGCCTTCGTCCGCGCCACCGCCTCGTCCACCGAGTCGAAGACCGGAATGCCGTCGAGGTTCGTTCCGCCCTTCCCCGGTGTCACGCCCGCGACGACCCTGGTGCCGTATTCCCTCATGCCGCGCGCGTGGAACGAGCCGTCGCGGCCGGTGATTCCCTGCACGAGTACGCGCGAATCGCGCCCGACGATATTACTCATGCCGCCTCCGCCGCGCGGGCGATCTCGGCCCGGACCGCCTCGTCCATGTCGCTCAGCGCCACCATGCCTCGCGCGCTCAGCAGCTCGCGCGCTTCCTTTTCGTTCGTGCCGGTGAGCCGGATCACGATCGGGAGCTTGGCGCCGATACGGTCGAGCGCGGCGAGGAGCCCGCGCGCCACGTCGTCGCAGCGCGTGATGCCGCCGAAGATGTTGAAGAGGACCGCGCGGACGCGCTGGTCTCTCGTGAGAATGTTCATGGCCGCCGTCACCTTGTCGGGATTCGACGAGCCGCCGATGTCGAGAAAGTTCGCCGGCTTGCCGCCGTGGAACTGGATGAGGTCCATCGTCGCCATGGCGAGCCCCGCGCCGTTCACGACGCAGCCGATGGTGCCGTCGAGCCGCACGTAGGAGAGTCCCTTCTCGCGCGCTTCGACTTCGCCCGGATCCTCCGCGCCCAGATCGCGCATGTCGGCCAGGTCGGCGTGACGGTCGAGCGCGTTGTCGTCGATGACGACCTTTGCGTCGAGCGCCCAGACCTCCTCCGACGGCGTCACGACGAGCGGGTTGATCTCCGCCAGCGAGCAGTCCTGGCTGTAGTAGATCCGCGCCAGCTTGGCGATCACGCTCGCGAGTTGCTTCTGGACCTTGGGGCGCGGATCGAGGAAGTGCGCCGCGGCGCGCGCCCGGTAGGCGGGGAGCCCGCGCCCGTCGAGATGGAGGCGCAGGATCTTCTCCGGCGTCTGCCGCGCCACGTCCTCGATGTCCACGCCGCCGGCGGGGCTCACCATGAGGAGCGGCGTCTCGACCCTCCGGTCGAGGACGATCCCCGCGTAGAACTCCTTGTCGATCTCCATCGCGGGCGTGACGAGGATCTTCCGGACCAAGTGGCCGCGGATGTCCATGCCGAGAATGCGGCCCGCTTCCCGCGTGAATTCCTGGCCGTTCTTCACGACCTTGACGCCGCCCGCCTTTCCGCGGCCGCCGATCAGGACCTGCGCCTTGATCACGACCGGGAATCCGAGGCGGGCCGCGAACGTCTCCGCCTCTTCGACCGTGCGTGCGACCTCGCCCGGCGGGACCGGAATGCCGCCCGCGCGGAAGACGTCCTTGCCCTGGTATTCGTGGAGGTTCATTTCCCTCTCCGGGTTGCTTTCGCGGGCGCCTTCTTCCTGGCCGTCTTGGCCGCACCGCCCTGGCGCGTGGGCGCGTGGCCCTTCGCCAACCTCGCGAGCGCGTCGGTGATGATGTCGTGCAGCGTCGGCGTTCCGATCTCCTGGAGCTCGTAACCGACGCGGACGGCGGGATGCTTGATCTTGATCAGGCGGCGGAGATCGATCGGCGTGGCGACGATGACCACGTCGCACTCCGTCGCGTTCACCGTCCGCTCCATATCGCGGATCTGCTCGTTGGAATAGCCCATGGCCGGGAGAAGCGCGCCGATGTTGGGGTACTGATTGAACGTGTCGCGGAGCGAGCCGACCAGCCAGGGACGCGGATCGACGATCTCGCGGGCGCCGTGCTTCCGGGCGGCGATGACGCCGGCGCCGTACTTCATCTCGCCGTGCGTGAGGGTCGGGCCGTCCTCGATGACGAGGGCGCGGTGTCCCTTGATCAACTCGGGGCGATCGACCGAAATCGGCGACGCGGCGTCAACGATCACGGCATTCGGATTGATCTGAGCCACCGAGGCGCGGACCTTCTCCACGTTGGCGGAGTCGGAGGAATCGATCTTGTTCAGGACCACCACGTCGGCCAGCCGGATGTTCGTCTCGCCGGGGTGATAGGTCCGCTCGTGGCCCGGACGGTGCGGGTCGGCCACGACGATCTGGAGGTCGGGCTTGTAAAACGAGAAGTCGTTGTTGCCGCCGTCCCAGACGATCACGTCGGCTTCCTTCTCCGCCTTGGCGAGAATTTCGCCGTAGTCGACGCCCGCGTAGACGATCGTGCCGCGGTCGAGATGCGGTTCGTACTCTTCCCGCTCCTCGATGGTGCACTTGTGGCGGTCGAGGTCGGCGTAGGTGGCGAAGCGCTGGACGCCCTGATGGGCGAGATTGCCGTACGGCATCGGGTGGCGGATGGCGACGACCTTCTTCCCCATCGCTTTCAGAATTTCGCAAACGCGCCGGGTCGTCTGGCTCTTGCCGGCGCCGGTCCGAACGGCGTTCACGGCGACGACCGGAACCTTGCTCTTCAGCATCGTGGTGCCGGGGCCCATGAGCATGAAATCGGGGCCCATGCCCATGACCCAGGAAGCCTTGTGCATCACGTATTCATGGGAAACGTCGCTGTACGCAAAGACGACCAGATCGACGTTCTCGTCGCGAATGATTTCCGGGAGTTCCTGCTCGGAGTAGATCGGAATCCCCTTGGGGTACCGGGGGCCGGCGAGCGAACGCGGGTAGCGGCGGTCGTCGATCCCCGGAATCTGGGCCGAAGCGGTGAACGCCACGACCTCGTACTCCGCCCGGTTCTTGAAGAAAACATTGAAGTTATGGAAGTCGCGCCCACCGGCGCCCATAATCACGACACGGCGTGTCCGTTTCACTCGAGGCATGCCTCCTTCGAAGGTGGAAGGTGGACCGGGGGCCGCCGGGTACTGACAACGGCATCGGTGCGGCGGGAGCTTCGAGGCGCTCGCCACGGCGAGGACGGCCCCGGACGAAGCACGTCGGTGTTTTGCAAACCCTACGAAATCAATGGACGTTACCCGCCCCCCGAGGGGGCTGTCAAGGGTGAGCCCGGACTAGGTTTCCGGGCCCCATGGAGGGAGTGTCGTGCGGATGAAGCGAGGCGGCTGGATCGCGGTGGTCATCGGAGTGGCGGTCGCGCTCGGTTGGTTCGGCCCCTGGAGGTCGAAAGAGAAGCCGGCGAGGTACCGGGAGGCGGCCGTTTCGCGCGGCGCGATCGAGAGCCGCGTCTCGGCCACCGGGACCTTGAACCCGGTCGATCAGGTGGAGGTCGGGAGCCAGGTCTCCGGGACCCTGGCGCGCGTGAACGTCGACTACAACGACCGCGTCCGCCAGGGGCAGGTGCTGGCGCAGATCGAGCCGTCGCTGTTTCGGGCCGCGCTGGGCGAAGCCGAGGCCGCCATCGAGAAGGCGAAGGTGCAGTTGGCCGACTCGGAGCGCGGGCTCAAGCGGGCGAACGAGCTCATCACGCAGGGGCTCATCTCGAACACCGATCTCGAAAGCGCGCAGGCGACCGTGGACTCTCGCCGCGCCGATCTCCGCCAGGCGCAGGCCTCCGCCGAACGGGCGCGCGTCAACATGTCCAACACCACCATCACAGCGCCGATCTCCGGCACGGTCATCTCCCGGAACATCGACGTGGGGCAGACCGTGGCGGCGAGCCTCCAGGCGCCGAACCTCTTCACGCTGGCGCGCGACTTGACCGAGATGGAGCTGGAGTCGCGTGTCGACGAGGCTGACATCGGCCAGGTGGAGGACGGGATGCCCGTCTCCTTCACCGTCGATGCCTTCCCCGATCGCGTCTTCGAGGGAAACGTGCGGCAGATCCGCGCCGAGCCGATCACCGAGGCAGGTGTCGTCTCCTACATCGTCGTCTCGCGTGTTCCAAATCTGGACCAGAAGCTGCTTCCGGGAATGACGGCCAACGTGACGATCGTCTCGGCCTCGCGCGAGGATGCGCTGAAACTTTCGAATGCGGCGCTTCGCTTCCGCCCGCGCGACGAACGGCGGGCCGGCGCGAGTGGGGGCGGGGGTACCGCCGCCGCGACGGGCGGGGGCGGCGGTCGCGCGATGCGCGACGAGGGCCCCGGCCGCGCG
>JANOOP010000293.1:0-1594 GCA_031421415.1 Candidatus Eiseniibacteriota bacterium | reverse complement strand
GAATGTTATTGACGCGTAGTGACACGAGAATCGCCTTGTGTCTGCGCCTTGCACGAGGATGCCTTTCGTAGCCCGCATGTTCGCCGCTCGTCGGTCGCGCGGCGCCGTTGATGGAGGAAGAGGCCACCAACTCGGATCTCGCTCCAGCGGCCGATTGCGTGCGTTCCACGAGGGGTCGAAATCGCGTGAGACGATGCGTGCATGACCAGCGCACGCGAACTCTCCTCCCGCCTCCTCGACCTCCTCCGCCGCGAGCAGTCGGCCATGGCCGACTTCCTCGTCGCCCTCGCCGACTTCGACCGGAAGAGGCTCTGGGCAGAGCTTGGCCACACGAGCCTCTTCTACTTCCTGCACAGGGAACTCCGTCTCTCGACGGGGGCGGCGTTCTACCGGAAGGCTGCCGCGGAGCTCATCCAGCGCTTCCCGGAGGTAGTCGAGCCGCTGCGCGACGGCCGGCTCTGCCTCACCAGCGTCGCGGAACTCGCGAAGGTCCTGACGCCGGAGAATCGCGTGGAGGTGCTGCCCAGGTTCTTCCATGCCTCGAAGCAGGAGGCGAAGGCGGTCGCGGCGGAGATCTCGCCGCGGCAGGGTGCGCCGCTTCGCATGGTGGTGACGGCCGTGGCTTCGGTCATCCACGCGCGGCATGCGGCGGCCGACTCCGCGGCTCCGACGCCCGTCGTGTCACCGGCGCTTGCTCTGGGTCAATCGTTTCGTCTAGACGAAACGCTCCCAACGCCCCCAGCCCAGGCGAACGCTCTTGCTCCATTGCCGTCCAACGCCCCGCCCGCCCCGCCGCCCAATACCGACCAGCCGCAGAGTGCCGACCTTCGCCGGCTTCATGTCACCGTCTCGAAGCGTTTCGTGCAGAAGCTGGAGGCCGCCCGCGACGCGCTCTCCCACTCGCACCCGAGTGCCGATGCCGAGGCGATCCTGGAGGCGGGGCTGGACCTCCTCATCGAGCGGCACTCGAAGAGGAGGGGCTGCTTGAAGGCGAGGGCATGCGCGAAGCCAGAAGCTGAGAAGCCTTCCTCGGCCGTCGTGAGCGAGAAGACTGCGCCGGCGGCCCAGCTCGACGTGGAGGGACACGCCAGGAACGCCCAGCCAAGGCTCCAGGCGAGGAACCTCCGATTCATCCCCGCGGTTGTCAAACGGGAGGTCTGGCTCCGCGACGGCGGCAGGTGCCAGTTCAGGCTGGAGAACGGCGAACTCTGCGGCACGACCCACCGTCTGCAGTTCGATCACGTCCGGCCGGTGGCCCTCGGGGGCGAGTCAACTGTGAGTAACATCCGGGTCGCCTGTGCCCAGCACAATCTCCTCGCAGCGCGCAGGGTCTTCGGTGACGCGCTCATGGATCGGTACGCGCCGGCTCGGACTGCCGGGGCGCCGTCTGAAGCGCAGTGACGCTCCGGGCGCCTTCACGGCTGGGACGGCGGCGGCGCCCAGAAGCCGGACCCGCCCCCCGCGCGCGTCCTTCCCCGTCGCCAGCCGCTTCTGGCGCGGAGACGGCCCGTGTGCGGAGACGTGACGACTGGCGAGGCCGCCCACCAGCGGTGAGCCCCGAAGATGTGACGAATCATGAGCGATGGGTGAGAGG
>JANOOP010000292.1:0-7802 GCA_031421415.1 Candidatus Eiseniibacteriota bacterium | reverse complement strand
GAAACGAGATCCACGAGCAACTCAGCGCGCTGCTCGAGGGCGGGCCGTGGGGCGCGTGGAAGGACCGTGCCGGGGGGGCGTTCCTGCTCACGGGGGACGGCATGGGCGATGCAGAGCGGGTGCTGCTCATGGCGGTGGCGCGCGCGGTGCTGAGCGGGGACCAAGGGAGCCTTCAAGACCACCTCGATCGCCCCTATGCCGAGCCCGAGTGGCCAGCCGCGCTCAGAATCGAGAAGCCTTCCGGTGAGCCGTCTCCATCAGGTGAGGCGGCAGAGGTGGAGATTCCCGAACTGAAGATCTGGAACGGACGCGGCGGATTCACCCCGGACGGGAAGGAGTACGTGATTGTCCTGAACGGTGCCGACGAGACGCCACTCCCCTGGGCCAACGTGCTTGCCAATCCGCAATTCGGATGCGTCGTCACAGCCGCTGGCCCCTCCTACACCTGGTCCGAGAACAGCCGGGAAAACCGGCTCACCCCGTTTGCCAACGATCCGGTGACCGAAACGACCGGGGAGGCGATCTACCTGCGGGATGACGAAACGGGCGCGGCGTGGGGCGCGACCCCGGGCCCCATGCGCCGGGTGGCGGAGGGCGGCCGGTGGGTCGTGCGCCACGGCGCCGGCGTGACTCGCTACTTGCACCGCGAAGGTGAAATTCGCCACGAGCTGGCGATCTTCGTGCATCCGTCGGACCCGGTGCGGTTCGCGTTCCTCACGGTCGTGAATCAGACCGGCTTGCCGCGCCGCCTGAGCGCCTTCGGCTACAACGAGTGGAGGCTCTGTCCTCCGCGCGCCGGCGAGCAGATCCACGTGCGAACCGAGTTCGACGCCGACACCTCGGCCCTCCTCGCCCAGAACCCGTACAACCAGGCGTTCCGGGAAAGGACCGCCTTCGCGCATGCCGGCCCGCTGGCCTCCGCGACGGGGGACCGTCTGGAATTTCTGGGCCGGAATGGCACGATCGCGCGACCGGCCGCGCTTGACCGCCGTCTTCTGTCGAACACTTTCGGCGCGGGGCTCGACCCCTGCGCCGCCCTCCAGGTCTCTTTCGTTCTTGCCCCGGGCGAATCGCGCCAGATCGTATTCCTCTTAGGCCAGGGGGAGGATCGCGCAGCGGCTCTGCGGCTGGTTCGCGAGCACGGCTCCGTTTCCGCCGCGCTCGCGGCGCTCGGGGAAGTCGAGCGATTCTGGGATCGGCTCCTCGGCGCGGTCGAGGTCCGGACGCCGGACGACTCCTTCGACTTCCTGATGAACCGCTGGCTTCTCTACCAGTGCGTCTCGAGTCGCTTGCGGGCACGCACGGCGTTTTACCAACCCGGTGGCGCGTATGGCTTCCGCGACCAGCTCCAGGATGTGATGGCGCTCTCCTTCGCGGCCCCGGCGCTCTATCGCGAGCATTTGTTGCGGGCCGCCGGGCGACAGTTCACGGAGGGAGACGTGCAGCACTGGTGGCACGCCCACTCGGGCGCGGGTGTGCGCACTCGCTGCTCCGACGATCTCTTGTGGCTGCCCTTCGTGGTCGCGCGCTATCTCGAAACGACCGGCGACCTCGCGATTCTGGAGGAACTCGTGCCCTTCTTGAAAGGCCCGGCGCTCGAGCCCGACCAGAACGAGGCCTACGGGCACCCGACAGCTTCGGACGAAGACGCGACCATCTACGAGCATTGTCTCCGCGCCATCGATCGAAGCCTGACGTCCGGACCGCACGGACTGCCCCTGATTGGAAGCGGCGACTGGAATGACGGAATGAACCGCGTCGGCCTTCAAGGGCGAGGCGAAAGCGTCTGGCTTGGCTGGCTCCTGGCGAGCATTCTGAAGAACTTCTCCGGTCTGGCCGAAACGCGGGCGGATGGTGAGCGCGCCGCGCTCTATCGTAGTGAAGCCGGCCGCCTGGCGACCGTCATCGAGCAGGCCTGGGACGGGGACTGGTACCGGCGTGGATATTTCGACGACGGCACGCCGCTGGGTTCGGCGCAGAGTGAGGAGTGCCGTATCGATTCCATCGCGCAGTCCTGGGCTGTGCTGTCCGGCGCCGCGCCTCCCCGGCACGCGGAGCGCGCCATGGACTCGGTGCGAACCCATTTGATCCGCCGCGACGCGCGTGTCGTCCTTCTCCTAACCCCGCCCTTCGACACCTCCGCGCTTGATCCTGGCTACGTCCGGGGATACATCCCAGGTGTGCGGGAGAACGGGGGTCAATATACGCATGCGGCCCTCTGGGTCTTGATGGCGGCAGCCCGCCTCGGTAGCGGCGACGAAGCCGTCGAGCTCTTCCACTTGCTCAATCCTATCAACCACGCGCGGACACCGGTCGATGTCGCGCGGTATAAGGTGGAACCCTACGTGGTCGCGGCGGACGTGTACGCCCATCCTGCGCACGCGGGGCGCGGGGGCTGGACGTGGTATACGGGGTCGGCCGGTTGGATGTATCGGGCCGGGCTGGAAAGCATCCTCGGGCTGGAGCGCCACGGCTCTGCGTTCTCGCTCAATCCGTGCATTCCGTTCGCCTGGCCTGGATTTTCCATCGTGCTCCGCTTCGGCGATACGCGCTACGAGATCTCGGTCGAAAACCCACGGCAGCAGTGCCGCGGAATCGCCATGGCGGTCTTGGACGGCGTCCCGGTCGAAGCCACAGCCATTCCTCTGCTCCAGGACGGTGGAACGCACAGGCTGCGCGCCGTGATTGGCGATCCGGTTCTGGCGAACAGCTGTCCACCCTTCGATTGAGCGAAGGAGGGGTGCGCCACGGTGCAGCAAGCGATACGAGGCTCCTTCGGGGAACCAGTTGTGGAGAAGCCGCGCTTCCTCAGAGCCCTCGCGGGCCGGTCGAGCTGTACAAGCGGGCGAGAGATCGTTTGCCTGCAGGGCCGTGCGAGGTATTCTACGCTGGCTCGGTGGCGCCGCCGAGCGCGGCCAGTAAATCACCAGGTGACGACACGAAACGGAGGATTCAATGAATACCTATCGGAGAATGACTCTGGCCATTCTTGCAGCAGCACTCATCAGCGTCGGAATCGCATGCACCGGCTGGGCGGGCGAGTCGCGATCGGACGTGATCGGCGAGGCCGACATTCAAACCCAGATCGATCGGCGGATCGACAGCGAGGGCGCCGACCGGCAGGCGATCCAGAACCTTCTGCGCCGGCCCGAAGTGCGCCGAATCGCCGGGGCGGCGGGACTGGACATCGAGCGTGCCAGCGCGGCCGCTGGCGTCTTGTCCGGATCGGACCTCAAGGAAATCGGCGCCCGCGCCCGTGGGATCAACGGGGCCGTCGGTGGAACCGAGACCGTGACCCTCTCGGTGACCGCGATCATCATCATCCTGTTGCTGATCATCATTCTGGCGAACTGAGCGCGCGGTGTCTCTGCGAACATGGCTGGCGGCCGGCGTCTGCATGACGCTGGCCGCCACCTGTTTCACCCTCGCCCGCGCCGGATCGCCGCCGCTCGAGAGGGGCGCGTCGGAGACGGTGCGCCTCCTCGATGTTCCGTACGTTCCCCAATCCGAAGCGCTGTGCGGCGGGGCCGCGATCGCCATGGTCCTGCGCTACTGGGGAGAGCCCGCCATACTGGCAGAGGATTTCGCCGCACTTGTCGAGCCGGGAGCGGCCGGCATCCGCACGGAGGCCCTGGTTGGGGCCATTCGGGCACGTGGATGGACCGCGCTGCCCATGACCGGAACTCCGTCCGATATCAAGTACCAGCTGGCCCAGGGTCGTCCCATCATCGCCCTTCTACGGATGAGTTCCGGTTCCTATCACTACGTGGTCCTCCTTGCATGGGCGAACGGGGGGGTGATCCTCCACGATCCTGCCATGGCGCCATTTCGGGCCAGCGGCGAACAAGCCTTCGATGACGCCTGGGCCGGAAGCGGGCGTTGGGCTCTCATGATCCTCCCGCCGCAGCGCACGCCTGATCCGGGCGAACCAGATTCCGCGGTCTCGAACGATTCCGCGCGTGCCACGATCACGGGCTGCGACGCCATCGTGGAGGACGCGATCCTGCGCGCGCGAAACGGTGACACGACCGAGGCCGAGCGTAGGCTGCTTTCGGCAGAGGCGATCTGTCCCGAGTCGGCCGCCACTCTCCGGGGGCTCGCGGGGCTGCGATTCATGGCCGAAGATTGGGCCGGCGCGGCGCGGCTTGCCGAGCGGGCGCTGGCTCGCGATCGGAGCGACCGCACCACGTGGCGGCTCCTGGCTGGGAGTCGATTCCTCCTGGGTGATGAAGAAGGCGCGCTCCGCGCATGGAACCAGATCTCCGAGCCGCGCGCCGATCTCGCGCGGGTCGATGGGCTGGGCCGGACCCGCTATCTCGCCGTGGCCGGCCAGCTGGGTCTGCCGCCGGGGATGTTGCTGACCTCGAGCGCATTCCTTCGGGCGCGCCGGCGTCTGGCCGAAATACCCGCGCAGTCGGGGGCGCATCTCAGTTTGAGGCCATTGCCTCAGGGGATCGCCCAGGTGAACGTGGCGTTTCTGGAGCGGCCGCTCCTGTTCGACGGTCCGCTCGACGCGGGTGGAACGGGCCTCCGGGCGCTCATCACGCGCGAGGTCTCGCTGGAAGTCGCGAGCCCGACGGGGAACGGAGAGCTATGGACCGGCGACTACAGCTGGAGGCAGGAGCGGCCGAGCGCCTCGTTGGCAGTAGCCGTTGCGGCGCCCGCTGGCCGTCCCGGAATCTGGCGCGTGAAGGGTCTCTGGGAACGGCAGGCGTACGCGAGCGCGACGGCGTCCGGTTCCGATAGCGCGGCTGTCCCGATCGTGACGCGCGAGGAACGCCGGCGCGCCGCACTCTCGTTTGCGGACTGGATCGCTTCGAGTCTTCGCGTCGAAGTCGGCGCGGCGTTGGACAAATGGTCCGGCCGTGGCGCGCATCTCTCCTTCGACGGGAAAATCGAGGCGCTTTTTTCCGGCGATCGATTGGCGCTATCCGCGCAGGGGGCGCAGTGGACGAGCCTCGAGCGCGGGGCTCCGTTCGTGGCGGGCGGCGTGCTGGCCCGATGGAGCACGAAACATATCGAGCGCGGCGGCTGGCTGGCCCGCGTGGGTGTATCCAGAGCGTCCTCGGGGGCACCGCTCGCGCTATGGCCCGGAGCCGGAACCGGCCGCGCACGCGCGCCGCTCCTGAGAGCCCATCCCTTGCTGGAAAACGGGGTGGTGACCGGCCGGGCGTTCGGACGAACACTGGTGCACTCCGGTCTCGAACGACAGGCGTGGACGTGTGCGGTCAAGTCTCTGCGCCTTGGCTGGAGTCTTTTCGTCGACGGGGCCAGGCCCTGGGATCCGTTGCGATCGGCGCGGGTTCCTTGGCAGGTGGACGGAGGCGCATGCATCCGGCTCGCAGGGATGGGGACACGGGGTGAATTTCGAGTCACGGCCGCCCACGGGCTTGACGATGGGAGGTCGACGCTCTCGCTCGGCTGGGAGACTCGGTAATCGATGGGCGCAACCCCTGCGCCTCTACGCGGTCAATCGGTAAGACCGCACAGTTCGAGAGACTCCGCATGGTGGATGTGCGCACCCGCGAGCGAGGCCCAGTAGCGCCTGGCATCGTGGTGCGTGTACATCCGCCACGCGTCGTGCCGCCTTGCTCGCCCGATGGAGTCGCACGGCGTCAGGCGCCCCCACCTCCAAGAGCCAACAGGTGCCTCAGGTTCGGTTAGGGTAGGCGGAACGCAATTCTGGCATAGTCGGCAGGGCCACCCCCTTGTCGCCTATCCCGCGCCCGGAGACTAGTAGGCCCATGTCGCTGATCAGCCTGAACAACGTGAGTCTCACCTTTGCCGGGCCCGCCCTCCTGGACGCCGTGAGCCTTCAGCTCGAGGACGGCGAACGTGTCGGGCTCCTGGGCCGGAATGGCGCCGGCAAGTCCACGCTCCTCAAGATCCTCGAAGGGACGCTCGCACCCGACTCGGGCGACGTGGTTCGCCAGCCCGGCCTCCGCGTGGCGAGCCTTCCGCAGGAGGTGCCTCTCGATCTCGCCGGCACCGTGCACGGCTACCTGCACGAGGTCTGCGGCACGGTCAGAAGCGACGCCGCATGGAAGATCGAAGCTCGAATCGACCAGGCCGCCAGGGACCTGACGCTGGATCTGGACGTCTCCCTCGAGACGCTGTCTGCCGGATCCAAGCGCCGCGTCCTGCTGGCCGCGGCCCTCGTGCGCGACCCGGACCTCCTGATCCTGGACGAGCCGACAAACCACCTCGATATCGACGCGATCGATCACCTTGAGGAGTCGCTGCAACGCCGGCGCGGCACGCTTCTATTCGTCACGCACGATCGCAGCTTCCTCCGCAACCTTGCCACCCGCATCCTCGACCTGGACCGCGGCGCGATCCGCAGCTATCGCACGACCTACGACTTCTATCTCGAGCAGCGGGAAGCGGAGTTGCGCGTCGAGGCGGACCAGGACGCGCTCTTCGACAAGAAGCTGGCGCAGGAAGAAGCCTGGGTGCGGCGCGGCATCAAGGCGCGGCGCACGCGGAACGAGGGCCGCGTCCGGGCTCTCGAGTCGCTGCGGCTGGAGCGCGCCGCGCGCCGCGAAGAAGTTGGTCGGGTGAAGGGCGCCATCCAGGAGGCGGAACGATCGGGCCGAGCCGTGTTGCGCTGCCAGAATCTCGGCTACGCGTACGATGGCCTCCCGATCGTGCGGGGTTACACCGGAACCATTCTGCGCGGCGATCGCGTCGGTATCCTCGGACCCAACGGCTGCGGGAAGACCACGCTGATCCGGCTGCTCCTTGGAGAACTCGCGCCACAGGAGGGCACCGTGGCCGCCGGCGCACGGCTCGAGGTCGCGCACTTCGAACAGCTCCACGACGCGCTCGATGACTCGAAAACCGTAGTCGAGAATATCGGCGAGGGCCGAGAGACGGTGTCGGTCGGCGGCGTCGAACGCCACGTTGTCGGTTATCTGCGCGACTTCCTCTTCTCCCCGGAGCAAATCCAGGGTTCGATCGCGAGACTCTCGGGTGGCGAGCGAAAGCGGCTCCAGCTCGCGAAGATCCTCTCTCGGCCCTGCAACCTCCTCGTCCTGGACGAGCCGACCAACGATCTCGATCTCGAAACGCTCGAGCTGCTCGAATCGCTCTTGCTGGAGTTCCAGGGTACGCTGCTGATCGTCTCGCACGATCGCGCCTTTCTCGACAACGTCGTCACCTCGACCCTGGTCTTCGAGGGCGCGGGCCAGTGGCGTGAGTACGTCGGCGGCTACGCGGACTGGCTCCGCCAGAAAAAGTCGGCCGAGCGTCCGCCTGCGGCGAAGCCGGCTCGTCCGAAACAGGAGCGCACCGCGGCTCGGCCGCGGCGGGTCGGCTTCAAGGAGAAGCGGGAGCTGCACGAGCTGCCTGGAACGATCGAGAAGCTCGAGGTCGAGAAGCAGGGTCTCTTCGCGTTGATGGCGTCGCCGAGCTTCCACACAACGCGGGGCGAGGAGATCGCGCGGATAAGAGAGAGGCTGGTCGCGGTTGAGGCCGAGATTCACAAGGCGTACGCGCGGTGGATGGAACTGGAGGCTCCGACGGCGGGCGGCGAGGTGTGAGCGGTGAGGACGGGGGAACTGACGTCACTCCCCTGACGTCACTCCCCGAGACTAACGTCTCAGCCGGCCGTATACTTCAACCGGATCCTCTTTCGCCGCGGGCGGAAGCCATGACCCGCAGTCCCGGGCGCACGCGGAGGCCTCGTCTTTGATCGGTCAGCGGCTCTCGCATTACCGAATCCTCGAGCAAATCGGCTCGGGTGGCATGGGCGTCGTCTACCGAGCCCTGGATGAGCGGCTCCAGCGCGACGTGGCGATCAA
>JANOOP010000291.1:0-3024 GCA_031421415.1 Candidatus Eiseniibacteriota bacterium | reverse complement strand
CCGTTAGCGACGAACGACAGGTCTTCGCGGTCGAGGCACGGTGGGGGCGGACGAACGGTGGTCCCGGCCCGGGCGCCCAGAGCGTTCGTGATCCCGTTGGATAGGCGGGGGCTTTCGGCGCCGCAGGCGCCAATTACATCTGGCGAAATAGGTGGAGGTAAGTGCGGCTGACCGGCAGCACCTCCTTGCGGCCCTTCAGGTGGAGGTCGGCGGTTTCGTTGTCGCCGCGTGAAACATGGCTGATGGCCCGCAGGTTGACCACGACCGATCGGTGCACCTGCGCGAACTGGGCGGGATCGAGCTGCGCGAGCAATTCCTTCAGCGCGATGCGGACGAGCGCTTCGCCGGGCCGGCCGGCATCGTCGCGCCAGGCTACGCGCGTGTACTTCGTGTCGGCCCGCAGGTAGTCGACATCGTCGACCGGGATCAGGCGCAGGGTCTGCCCATCCAGTGCTCGAATCCAGCGCAGCCGTCCAGGAGCCGCGCCACCCTGCAGCTGCGCGAGCTGCGCGGCGAGTTGCTGAAGCAACGCCTCGGTGTTCCGCGCCGGCTGCGCTGCCTGCAGGCGCTCTTTGAGGCGCGCCACGGTTTCGGCCAGACGCGCTTGCTCCACCGGCTTCACCAGGTAGTCCAGAGCGCCCTGCGCGAAGGCCTGCACGGCGTAGTGATCGTAAGCGGTGACGAATACCAGATGCGCGCGGCGGCCGATATGGTGTGCCGCCTCGACGCCGGACAGGCCCGGCATGTGGACGTCTAGAAAGCAGACGTCGGGTTGCAGGGCCTCGAATTGCTTGATCGCCTCGCGACCGTTCCGCGCCTGCGCGACCACGTCCAACTCGGGCCAGGCCTGCGCCAGCTGGCGCGCCAAGGCCCCGCGCAGCAGCGGTTCGTCGTCGGCGATCAATGCCGTCGGGCGTGGGCTCATCCTGTCGCCTCCCCGCGGGCCGGGAAATCCACCTCCGCACAGACACCACGCGGCGGGTGCTCGGTCACGCGAAGCTGCGCGTCGCCGCCGAAGGCCAGCTGAAGGCGCTCACGGAGCGTCGAGAGCCCGGTACCGAGCCCGGTGCCCAAATCTCTCAGGCCCGCGCCGGTGTCGCTGACGCGCACCACGCAGCGATCGTCGCGTCGATGCACGTCAATCTCGATCCGACCGCCCTCCTCGCTAGGGTCGATGCCGTGACGCACCGCGTTCTCTACCAGGGTCAGCAGCGTCATCGGCGGACAACCCAGCGCCAGCGACGCCGCCTCATCGACGGTCACCGAGAACTGAAGGCGATCAGGCATGCGCATGTGCATCAGCTCGAGGTACGCTTGGACGAGCTGCAGTTCCTGGCCAAGGGTGGTGGCCGTCTCGTTCAGGCGCGGCACGGCCGCGCGCAGGTAGGCGATCATGCTCCGCAGTACGGCCGGGGCCCGCGGCGACCCCGCGTCGACGAGAGCCTGCACGTTGGCCAGCGTGTTGAACAGGAAGTGCGGTGCGACCTGCGCCTGCAGGAGACGTAGACGCGCGTCGAGGGCCTGGCGATCGAGTTCGCTTCGTTCAAGGTCGAAAGCCAGCGCCTGATGGCGCGCGAGCGCATCCTTCTGTCGCACTAGGACTGCCAGGGCGACCCAGGGCGCCACCAGCAGCCCGAGATCCTGGAGCTCCCCGAGCTGCGGCGATCCGGTGCCGTCAGCGAACGCCTCGAGCACGAGCGTGCCCAACGGCATGGCCAGGGCCACACCCATCACCTGTAGAACCCAGCGCGCGAGCCACGCGGGCAGCCGCTTCGGCCATTGTTCGAACAGGCCGAAAAGCAGCATCGCACAGAGCCCAAGGATCACCGGTTGGATGATCACGGGGAACCCCAAGTGGATGCTGATCAGCAGGCCGAGGACAATCGAAAGGGACAGCGTGAATCCCACGCGCCGCCAACCCAACATCAACTCTAGCCCCCGTGGTCTTGCAGAAATGGCAGTAGCGACCATGGCTTGAGGATAGACGAGCGGGGCCGCGGACGCCGCTGAAGCTTGGCAACTCCTCATCGGGTCGGTGGGGCACCTTGGCTACGGTCGTGTCTTTGAAGCAGCGCCCCGCTGGGGCACGGTTTGGCCGTTTCCGATTGTACTCCTCCGTACATCCCCCCTCAGCGAGGTTCCTCATCCGTCTTTTCGCGCTCAACGAGGGCGGCCTCGGCCGCCGGCGCATGGTGAGTTCTGCGACGGGGGCGGGGCGCCAATCGGCTACTCGGCCTCGACCGCGGCCACAAGACCGTTCGCGCTCATCGCTCCCCTGTGTTCGAACCCGGCTGAGAGAGGGGTCCTCCTCTGCCTATGCTGCCGCTTCCGCCACGTCCCGGCCGGGGCGCCTCTCGTAGATGCTCCCGTCCCGCCACATCGCATACAGAATCCCCGCGAGCTTCCGCGCCAGCCCTACGATCGCCACCTTCGTCCCCCGCCGCAGCGCCACGCGCTGCGCCCAGCGCCGCAACGGCTCCGTCTCCTCACGCCGAGAGCGAAGGATCGACCACGCGGCCTCCACCAGCAGCCATCGCGCCCGGCTGTTCCCCGCCTTCGTGATCCGCCCCCTGTGCTGTCGCTCCCCCGAGCTCATCTCGCTCGGCACCAGCCCCAGGTACGCCTCCACTTGGTGCGGGCCCGAGAACCGCTCCCAGGTATCCAGCGTGGCCACGAACGCCGTGGCAGTGATAGGCCCCACCCCCGGCACGGTGCGCAGACGCCCAACCACCGGATCTAAGGCCGCAATCTCGGCGATCCGCGCATCCGCCGCCTCGACCTCCGCACTCGCCGTACCGATCAGCGTCAACAACGGCGCGATCTCCCGCGCCACGGGCTCCGGGATCTCCTGCCGCTCCACTCGAGATACGAACCCGTCCACGTTCCCGCTCGGCAGGTGAATCCCGTGGCGGCGTAGCAAGGCTCCCACCAGCGCCACGCACTTCACTCTCGTGCGGACCAAGACGTCCCGCACCGCCAGCTCCGCTCGCACGTGCCGCTGCCGATCACTCGCCCGGTGCGAGG
>JANOOP010000290.1:0-1514 GCA_031421415.1 Candidatus Eiseniibacteriota bacterium | reverse complement strand
CTTACCGCTTTCATAACGAAGCCGATGTTTTTGGTGGCGAGCGGGGGCAATTTGGCACACGTATGGAATCCGGCTACGAGATTCTGCTCACCAACCGGTGGATCTTCGTGCCCCGAGCCGAGCTCGAGGCCTTCGGCAAGGATGATGCGGATCTCGGCATTGGCAGTGGTCATCGGTCCCTCCTAATTCTGGCAGCCCGCGGCCTGCGACACGACCGAACGGAGCGTTCGCAGCATCGCCTTGCCATCGGAGGTCACGTGTGCGACCTCGTAGCGCGGCACAGACGGGTCCACTTCGAGGGACCACGCCTCGATGCCGCCGGTCATCGAGCGGACGTTTTTGAAGCCGTGGCCGGCGAAGTACGAAGCGGCGTCGAGGCTGCGCTGCCCATGGTGGCAGTAGAAGACGATGAAGGTTTTCTTCTTGGGCCAGCGCATCAACTCCTGCGCCAGTGCTTCCGTGTTGAGCGTCGCGCCTTGGATTTGGGCTAACTCCCACTCCTCCAGGGTGCGGACGTCGACCAGACGGGGCGGGGTGTCGCTTTGCAGCGCCGCCGCGACCTCCCCGGGGCTCATCTGGATACGCCGATCGGCCTGCTCAGCCTGCTCGATGAAGTTGATGACTTCGTCGAGGTCCTTGATTTTGTGGCTGTGCGCCACCTCCTCGAGGATGTCCCCGGGCTCATACCCGCAGTTGTTACATCCGCCGATGTGGAAGCGTTGAAAGAGGGCGCGCTGTGCGCTCGGATAGACTTCAAGAACTTCCTGCATCGTGCTGCGCTTCGTGATCTTCGCGGTGGCGGGCATCGTCCTCTCCTCGTTCGGACGGGGTTCGCCCGCCGACTCAATACTTAAGAAAGTACATTTCTTTCCTTATAATTTGTCAAGTATATCCTTTTGAAACTTGAGAAACTAGAGGAAATTGTCTATGCTCCTAACATGAGTACTAATGCCCCCGGCTTCGCAAGGGAACGCGTCCTCTTTGTCCTCAAGACCAAGGGACCCCAGACCGCGGCACGGATGGCCAAGCGATTGAGTGTCACGGCGATGGCCGTTCGCCAGCATCTCGCCGTCCTGCAAGCAGAGAAACTGGTCGACTTCACAGAGAAACGGCGCGAAGTCGGCCGCCCCGCTCGGCTGTGGCAACTTACGCCCAAGGCGTATGCCCGGTTTCCCGATCGCCACGAGGACCTCGCCGTCGGGATGCTCCAGGCCGTCCAACGCGCTTTCGGTGACGAAGGCCTCGAGCGGCTGACCGAGGAAAGAACGCGGCAGCAGGCCGACAGCTATCGCGCACGGATACCGGGCTCAGATGCCCCGATCGAGGAGCGTGTGGCCACCCTTGCCCGGATCCGGCGCGAGGAAGGTTACATGGCCAAGTGGCGACGTCGGCGCGACGGAACGCTCGAGCTGGTGGAGAACCACTGTTCCATTGCGGAGGCGGCGCGCTTCTGCACCAAGCTGTGTGGTGCTGAGCTACAACTCTTTCGCTCCGTGTTGGGGAAGGATGTCTCC
>JANOOP010000289.1:0-1529 GCA_031421415.1 Candidatus Eiseniibacteriota bacterium | reverse complement strand
GGGTACTACGCTCAACGTGCTCGCGGGGTTCCCGATTTGGAGAACCCCCTGAGGCGGCAGCGGTTACCTGAGGATCACCAATCTCCCGGAGACGATCTCCTCCCGTGTTTCCAAACGGTAGAAGTAAATGCCCGAGGCGATCCGCCGCGCGGAGAGCGCCCGGCCCACGGAGACGGAATGCGGCCCCGCCGGGAGCGCTCGTTCGTCGAGAAGTTGCAGGATTTTTCTCCCGTGCAGATCGAACATCGTCACGCGCGCGAACCCCGTGGCTGACGTCGTGAAGGTCAGCTTCGTATCGGGATTGAACGGGTTCGGATGAATCGAGGCCTGAAGCCCAGCCAATCGCAGAAGCTCCGGCCCGCCCGGCTCCGGTTCACCCTCGCGAATGGAGTTCGTTGTGCCGGCCGAGTCGATGCAGACGGTCGCATGGGTCGTATCGGCTCGTTCCCCGGGCGCTGCCACCACGAAATCGATGCGATGAAGTCCGACCTGTTCCGCCAGGGGTGTCCACGAGAACGGAATCGTCTCGCCATTCCTCGGAAGGAACGTGGCGCCATCGGGCAGATTCGGAGACGTCACCGTTCCGAGCGCGGCCGCGGATCCCCGGAGCCGAATCTCGAACGAGACGGGGAGGCCGACCGTCCCCTTCACGCGGCTGGGTGCGATCGCGAAGACCGGAAGTGGCGCGTTGAATCGCACCTCCCCCGCGAGCACCCAACTCCAATTCGCGCAGCGCTGTTCGAACGTCGCCCAGAACGTCTCCACCTTCCCCTGCGCATCGTAGGCGACCTCGCGGACCTCGAACGTCGAATTGGCGATGCCGCAGTCCCCGATGTTCGGACAGTAGGGCCGCACGAAGAGGCGCGGCTGCGAGGGCCCTCCCAGGGCGGTCGCGCCTTGATAGAGCCCGGGCAAGAGCGATTGGCCGGCGGGCGGCGCGAAGGTCAGCGACCACGTGTTCGTCTGATCGCTCATGCACTGGGGGCGGATCGCGGGCGTGCAGGCGAGCTCGATGGTCGGACCGTACGCGGGCTGATAGCCCGATGGATCGGGCGTATCGAAGACGACGGTCACTCCGTCGCCAGCATTGCCGCTGGCCGTGAAGGAGCCCTCCTGTCCGTTGAATTGAAGTTCGTCCCAGGGCGTGAAGTAGGCCGTCGGGTCGCTGCGAAGGAGCAGTTTCCGCGATCCCGGGTAGGCTGAAAGAACGGTGATTCCGAACTCGCGGTCGTCCACGAGGATGCCGTCGGTAGCCCGGATCGAACCGGACCAAACGCCGGCGTGGCTGGCGTCGGGGGTCGCGAGAAGTCGCGCCAGCTCCAAGCCCTCTCGCCGATAGGTTTCGTCCACCCGGACGAAGGGAATGATGTCGAGTTGTTGGACGGTGATGATCTCCACGTCCGGGTCAGTCGCCCGAAGATCCTGCGTCGCGGACTCTCCCGCGACCACGACCATGTCGGCCACGGGATCCAAGGTCGGCGGGTGTTTTGTCCCGTACACCGTCACACGCAGCGATTTCTCGTCAAAGG
>JANOOP010000288.1:0-6420 GCA_031421415.1 Candidatus Eiseniibacteriota bacterium | reverse complement strand
AACTACCTCCGTCTCACCGGCCACCCCTCGAAGGGAATCGAACTACTTACACCGGTGCTCGACGAGACTCGCGCCATGAAGTACTCCCGCGAGGAGGCCATCTGCCTCGAATACCTCGGCGACTGCCACCTTGCCCAGAAGAACTACAAGAAGGCCCTCGAGCACTATCAATCAGCCCAGGCAATCGCCGAAGCAACCGCCCCCAAGGGCGACCTCATCCCCGAGCTCGGCCATCGGCTGGCGGAGTGCCTGGTCCACCTCGGGGATGCGAACGCGGCGATTCTCGCCTGCGAGCGCGGTCTGAAGGTTGCGCTCGACACCGGCGATCGGTACGAGGAGTGCGCCACCCATCGAGTCCTCGCCATGGCGCACCGCGCAGCGGGGAACCCGACGAAGGCGTTCCGCCTCGCGCAGGAAGGAATCGAACTCGGCCGTCGCTACGAAATCCCCTATGAGCTCGCCCGGGCCCTTCATTGGTTGGGCGAGACCAAACTACAGAGCAACTCCGAGGACGATCGTGCGCAGGGGAGGCAGTACCTCTGGGACGCCCGGGCCGTGTTCGAGGGGTTGGGCTTGAAGCAGTGGCAGAAGCAGATCGACTCCCTCCTAGGCTTCGACGAAGTGCCGGAGGCGCCGACCACCGAAGATCCCGGACTTGCCGCGGTCAGCGGCCTCGAATCGCTCGATCGCGGCGCGCTCCGCTTCGGGGTCGTGACGGTGAGCCCCGCGGTCAGCGAGGCGGTGGCGACCATCATAAGCATCGCGCCTTCGCGCATCCCCGTCCTGATCACCGGTCCGAGCGGAACTGGCAAGGAACTCCTGGCCCGTGCGCTCCACCAGATGAGCGACCGGCGCAAACAACCATTCGTCCCCGTGAATTGCGCCGCGCTCGCGCCTGGGCTCCTCGATAGCGAGCTCTTCGGGCACGAGCGCGGCGCCGTCACGGGTGCGGTCGCCTCGCGCGACGGCCTTTTCGCGAGCGCCGATGGCGGAACCTTGTTCCTCGACGAGGTGGGGGAGCTTTCGCCCACGGCGCAGGCGACCCTTCTCCGCGTGCTCGAGTCGGGGGAGCTTCGCCGGGTGGGGACCGACGAGATCAAGACCATCGACGTTCGTATCGTGGCCGCGACCAATGCGAGCCTGGAGGAGATGGTGGAGCGGGGCACGTTTCGCCGGGATCTCTTCTATCGTCTCGCGGGAACCCCCGTCGCGCTTCCATCGCTGGCCGAGCGGGAGGAAGACATCGTCGTCCTCTTCCGTTACTTCTTCGCCGAGGCAACCGCCGCTGCAAAGAAGCGGCTTACGGTAGCCCCGGAAGTCGAGACGCTCTTCCGAGCCTACAATTGGCCCGGGAACGTCCGCGAGCTGAAGAACGAAGTGGCACGCGCGGTGGCGATGGCCGACAACGGCGCGGTGCTCGGCCGCGAGGCGTTCCTTCCGCGAGTTCGGGCCAAGACCGCGACGGCACTGCGCCGCGAGCGCGACATCGCCGAGCAGGATACCGCGGAGCGAACCTCGATCCTCCACGCCCTCCGCGCGCACCGCGGTAACAAGGCGGACGCGGCCCGCTCGCTCGGCGGCATGAAGCGGACCACCCTGCTCTACAAGATCGATCGCCTCAGCATCCGGCCGGAAGAGTACCTGGCCGAGGAAAGCCGCTAGCCGCGAAGTCTCGCCCCTACCTCGCCCGCCCCATCCTCGCCCCAATCCAGTCCGATATCTTCTCCAGCGCCACGGGCGCGAACGTCTCCCGGATCGTCGAGTACTCCGCGAGCGCACCGGTCTGAGCCGTCTGAAAGAGGTGGTTCAACCCGGGGATAGCCTCCACGGTGGCGTCCTTGTTCCCGCCCTTTCGCAGCGCGGCGCGGATCTCGGGGAGGTTCTGCTCCGCGGACACCTGGATGTCCTTCTCGCCGTTCAGCGCCAGCACGGCGCACTGGAGTTGCGAGAGCGCCGGTCGCGGGTCGTAGGAGAGGAAGAAGCGCATCCACGGCGCGGTGAGAACGCGCATCTGACCGCCCACGATCTTGTCGATATCCCCGACGCTCTGCCGCTGCGCTTCCGGGAGCCGGTCGATCTGCTCCTGGATGATGCCGCGGAGCCTGGACGCCAGAAGCGTCGAGTCGGAGGATTGACGCGCGGCGAGGAGGAGTTCCCGCTGGGAGTTCTGCGCGCTCCCGGAGAGCGAATCGCCGAACCCAAGCGACTTGGAAATAAGTCGCGACTGCGTGATGAGAATGGAGTCCCCCGGCACGCCCGGGCCCGCCAGGAGCACCACGAAGGCCACGCTCTTGTCGCGATTCGCCACCATCGGCGCGATCAGCCCGCCCTCGCTATGCCCGATCAGCCCGATCTTGGCCGGGTCGATCTCCTTCCGCGTCTTCAAGAACGCGACCGCCGCCAAGACGTCGCCCGCGAAGTCGTCGCTCGTCGCGTTCTCGGCCGAGCCGGTCGACTTCCCCACGCCGCGGTCGTCGCTCCGGAGCACCGCGATGCCGTGCCGCGTCAGGTAGTCGGCCAGGATCAGAAACGGCTTGTGCCCGAAGATCGTCTCGTCGCGATCCTCGGGTCCCGAGCCGGTGATGAGAACGGCGCAGGGCGCGGGGCTCGCTCCCTTCGGCACGGTGAGCGTCCCGGCCAGCGTGACACCCTTGGCGGCTGGATTCGCGTAGGACACCAGGATTTCGTCGTACGGGAAAGGCGGTTTCGGCTCCTGAGGCCGGCCGGGCTCTTCGGCGCTCGAACTCGCCGCTCCCTGCGGATGAAGGACGAGCGGCATCACAGCGCCGCCCTGTTTCCAAACACCCTCGATCTCGGTGCGCTCCGCGTTGATCTTGCCACCGTACTCACCGCCGAGTAGCCGCATGCCGAAGCGGAGGGAATCCCCCGCCACCGTGACCCAATCGACTACGAGGCCCATCGCGCCCTGGTCGGGGGAGTCCGCCGTAGCCTTCCACGTCCCCGCGCTGTCGCGATCGAGATGGACGACGAACCGGATCCTCCCGCCCAGTTTCCCTTCCCACGCACCGGTGATGGCCGGGACATTCGCTGCCGGCGCAGCCATCTCCGACGCGGCCGGCGGAGCTGCCGCCTGCGCGGCGCCCGGGTGGTGAGCGGTCACGATCGCCGCCACGATCGAAATCGACGCGCAGCGGAGCCAAGCACTTCTCGGAGTCGGCATCATCACTTCCCCTCCCCCGCTAGCCAGCGAATGACGTTCAACGCGTACTGCTGATTATCCAACCCCGGCTGGTTCATCCCGCTACTCCTTCGCCGAAGCATGCCTTCCGGAGGCGCCACGGCAACAAGGCCGACGCAGCCCGCTCGCTCGGCGAGCATGAAGCGCACCACGCACCTTTACAAGGTCGTCCTTCCCGAACGGCGTGCGATGCCGCCGCTCTAGGAGGAATCAGCGCCAAGAGACGCTACAGAGACGAATAGGAGACGTAATGTAGACGCTCTGGTGGGATACTTCAGGGTTGGTGGTGGAGGGGCTTCGATCCAGAGAGAGCAACCCCCCTGAACTGGAGAGAGCATTGAGTTCTGCCAGCGATCACAGCGGCGCTCCCCGTGAATCCCCTCGAAGCTGGCTGCATGCCGCACTCACCCCCCTGACCTAGCGCGCTAATTCTCGTTGTTTCTCGTCGAAGGCTTCGCCCTCGGACCCATTCGGCTAGGAGGAATATCATGTCGTCCACCACGCGCCTATCCGGCACCGTCCACCCCATTTGGGCCAAGATCCCGGCCGACTTTCTCTCGGCCAAGCGCACCCTCCGCGACAAGATTTTCGCCCAGGTGCCCGCCATCGTTCCGCAGGCGATGGCGCTCCGTAAGAAGAAGCGCTTCACCTCCCACCTGCCGGCCAACATCGTGGGGATCGGCGTCGCCGAGAAGATCAGCGGGGGGAAGCGGACCGGCGCCCTCTGCGTGACGGTCTTCGTCGCGAAGAAGTTTCCAAAGAAGGGGATCGACCGGGCAAGCCTGATCCCGTCGGCGATCGACGGAATCCCAACCGACGTGCGAGCCGTGGGCTACCCGAAACGGCTGGCCAATGCCCATCGGAGCCGGCAACGCCCGTGCCCGGGCGGGGTTTCGGTCGGGCTCGATTACAACGCCGTCGCCTATAAGTTCGCCGGAACGCTGGGGGGCATTTTCGTCGACGCCGAGAACCCCTCCAAACGCTGCATGCTCAGCAACAATCACGTCTTCGCCGACGAGAACAGGATGCCGATCGGGTCGGGGATCGTCCAACCGGGGACACTCGACGGGGGGCGGAATGCCGATAGGATCGGTTCCCTCTATCGGTTCGTGCCGCTCCGGTTCGATAATCGTCGGAATTGGATGGACGCGGCGGCGGGCGTGTTCGAATCGAACGCGCTCGCGAGCATGGCGATCGTCGGGCTCGGGATGCCTACCGGAGTCTCGAAGCCGGAGCTCAACTCCGTCGTCCGGAAATCGGGACGCACGACGGGCGTGACCGAAGGAATCATCCGAGCGATTCCCTTCGACGTCATCAATGTTCAGTACGAAACGGGAATGGTACGCGTGGACGACGTCATGGTCATCGAGTCCGAGCAGGGATCTTTCAGCAAGGCCGGCGATTCCGGATCCCTGATTCTGGACGCCAAGGGGCGCGTGGTGGGTCTGCTCTTCGCGGGATCGGACGTCGTGACCTACGCCATTCCGATCCGGCGCGTCCTCAGGCAGCTCCGTTTGAAACTCGAAACGTGAGGTCGGAGACCAGGTGAAGTCACCGCTTGCCGGGGCAAGACGAGCGCTCATGCGCCTGCTCGAGAAGGAGGAGGGCTTCGTGGGCGTTGGCGAGGGGGCATCGGCAAAGGGAACCGCGATCCTCATCGTCCACGTGGTCAGCCCCGACGCCGCCGTCTGCGCCAAGATTCCAGCCGAGATCGAGGGTGTCTCGATCTCGGCCCAGGTCGTGGGGAGACCCCGGAAGTTCTGAACCTCGGGGTCCACGACTCTCTCACCCAAGAGGCTCGTCGCTCAAGGCTAACTCACTCGCTTGCCGGCCAACTCCTTCGTTTCCATCGTGTCACCACGGATCTCGCTGAAGAGCACCGTTGTCGACCTGTCAGGGGACGCCCCAAGCTCCTTTCGGAGGACCGCCTCACAGGTCCGATACTGCCGAATCGCCCCGCTCCGATCGCCGCCGCGAAGGAGCATCCGCATCACCGCGCGATGCACGCTCTCGCGGGCCGGGTCGATTTCGAGCGCCCGTGCGGCGCACGTCATGGCGCGCGAATCATCGTTGGTCGTTTCAAAATGATTCATGAGCGTCTCCATGACGGTCAGGAACCGTCGCTGCAAGTGTTCTCGCGGGGGCATGCACCATTGCTGGTCCCACCCTTCGAGCAAGTCTCCTTGGTAGAGATTCGCGGCCTCGCCCAGCGCGTGAGCCTGATCGTCGGGAAGAGGCGCGGCCAGGCGTGGTGTGACGACGCGTGTCGCAGCTTCGAAGGAATCGACGTCGATTCGAATCGGCCCATCGATGGCGACGCGCACCCATTCGCCCTGGCAGCGGAGGAGATCCTGCCCCGGCAGAATCTCGGCGATGCCGGCTCGAAGTGCCCAGAGCGCTTGCCGGAGATGCCCACGTTTGCCTCCTGCACGCCGTGACGCACTACGGCCTCGTCCGTGTAGCCGGACATGAACAGAACTCGCATCTGAGGCCTGGTCGAGGCCAAAATGTCGGCCAGTTGGCGACCACTCGTCCGGGGCATCACCAGGTCGGTCAGCAGGATGTGTATCGGGGCTTGGCTGGCGCGGCTCGGCGCGGCTGGACGCCAGCGGTCCCCGTTGGCGTTCGAGTGGCAGGTCGTTGCCGGCACCGTCAGTTGGCCCCGGATTCTAATTCTGGACGCGGCGCGTGTAGGCAATCACCGTCCGACCGGGAACCTTTCCCCCATTGACCGCATTTCGGCTCATTGCTAGCGTGCAGTCGTCCGGGGGATGAAGGCTACGGCGGGCCTGCCATGGCGTTTATTCCCTCGGACTTACGGGATGGAGGCACCGATCTTTCCCATGTCCGACGCCGGCGACTCGCACGACGCGGTGGATCTGATCCAGGAGACGAGGAGCGCCGGCTGATGGCCAACAGACTCGGAGTGGCCGGTAGCGCGGCAGCGCTGGCCGCCGCCGCGGCCGCGGAGTTCCTTCGCCTAGGGAGCGACGCGATTTCCCGGCATGGCGCCTTCCGTGTGGCGCTGGCCGGTGGAAAGACGCCCCGTGCCGCCTACGAGCGGATCGCCGCGACCTGGCGCCAGGCGCCGGGCGGCGCCCTTTCGTGGGACCGAGTTCACCTCTACTGGAGCGATGAACGGATGGTTCTGAGCGACGATTCGCGCAGCAACTTCGGGATGGCGCGGGCAGCCCTCGTTTCGCGCGTGCCGATTCCGGCGG
>JANOOP010000287.1:0-2588 GCA_031421415.1 Candidatus Eiseniibacteriota bacterium | reverse complement strand
CGCCTCGCGGACCTCGTTCATCCGCGGATCTCCGCCCGCGGACTGAAAGTCCTGGACGGAGTTCACCAGTTGCATGAGTCCGCTCACCGCCGTGTTCAGGTGGAAGCGGTCCATGTCGTCGCAGATCTGCTGGGTCAGCTGGTGGACGCGGCGGCGCAGTTCGCGTGCCGGTCCGGAGGCAGCCCACGAGGTTGCGTCCACCGCGGCAGACCCGGCGGAAGGCGCCTCGCGACCCCCCTTAACCGATTGTGCTCCAGCGACATCCTCCACCATCTTCCAGTAGCGAGCGAGGAATCGGTAGGCGCCCTCGACCCCCCGATCGTTCCACTCGGCGTCCTTCTCCGGTGGCCCGATGAAGAGCGTGTAGAGGCGGACCGTGTCCGCTCCGTAGCGCTGAATCAGCGCATCGGGCGGGACGACGTTCCCCTTCGACTTCGACATCTTGTTCCCGTCCTTCGTGATCATCCCCTGGGTGAAGAGGCGTTCGAAGGGCTCCGAGAACGTGACGAGGCCGAGGTCGCGCAGCACCTTCACGATGAAGCGCGAGTAGAGGAGGTGCAGGATGGCGTGTTCCACGCCCCCGATGTACTGGTTCACGGGGAGCCAGCGGTTGACTGCATCCTTGTCGAAGGGAGCGGTTTCCAGCCTCGGGCTCAGAAATCGCATGAAGTACCACGACGAATCGACGAAGGTGTCCATCGTGTCCGTTTCGCGCCGCGCGGCCCCACCGCACTTCGGGCAATCGACCTTGAGGAAGGCCTCGTTCGAAAGGAGCGGCGACTCCCCTGTCGGCTTGAACGCGACCTGATCGGGAAGCACGACCGGCAGGTCCTTTTCGGGGACCGGGACGATGCCGCACGTCGCACAGTGGATGATCGGAATTGGGGCGCCCCAGTAGCGCTGCCGGGAGATGAGCCAGTCGCGGAGCCTGAAATTGACGCGGCTCTCCCCCGCACCCTTGGCCTTCAGGGCGTCGGTGACGACGCGCTTCCCCTCCTCGCTGGAGAAGCCGTCGAAGGCGCCGGAGTTCACCATCCGGCCCTCGCCCTCGTAGGCGGCTTTTCGGTCGTAGCCCGGTCCGGTCTCGGGGCGAATGACCTCGACGATCGGGATCCCGTACTTCGTCGCGAACTCGAAGTCGCGCTGGTCGTGCGCGGGTACCGCCATGATCGCGCCGGTTCCGTACCCCATCAGCACGTAGTTCGCGATCCAGACGCGCAGCGGCGTTCCGGTCAGCGGGTGCGCCACCGTGACGCCGGTATCGAAGCCCTCTTTCTCCGCCTCGATGGCGAAGCGATTCTCGATGCGGGCGCGCTTCAGCCGGTCGATGAACGCCTCGGCCTCCGCCCCGAGTTTGCCCTCTTCGCGGAGCCTCGTGACGAGCGGATGCTCCGTGGCCACGGCGAGAAACGTCGCGCCGAGAAGCGTGTCGGGGCGGGTCGTGAAGACCTCCAGCGGCGCCATCTCCCCCGCGACGACGAAGCGGATCGACGCCCCCTCGCTGCGGCCGATCCAGTTCGCCTGCATGACGCGCACCTTCGCCGGCCATTGCTGGAGGAGCGACAGATCGTCGAGGAGCGCGTCGGCGTACGCCGTGATCTTGAAGTACCACTGCTCGAGGTCGCGCATCGCCACGGCGGTGCCGCAGCGCTCGCACGCGCCGCCCTCGACCTGCTCGTTCGCGAGGACGGTCTGGCAGGAGGGGCACCAGTTGACGGCGCCCTTCGCGCGGTAGGCGAGCCCCTTCTCGTGGAGCTTCAGGAAGATCCACTGCGTCCAGCGGTAATACTCTCGATCGCAGCTCGCGATCTCTCGCGTCCAGTCGAACCCGACGCCCCACGCGTGGAGCTGCTCCTTCATGCGCGCGATGTTCCGCTTCGTCCAGATGGAGGGATGGATCTGGTTCAGGATGGCCGCGTTCTCGGCGGGAAGTCCGAAGGCGTCCCATCCCATCGGGGAGAGGACGGTGTAGCCCTGCATCCGCTTCAGCCGCGCGACCGCGTCCCCCAGGATGTAGTTTCGGCCGTGGCCGACGTGGAGGTCGCCCGACGGATAGGGAAACATGTTCAGGCAGTAGAAGCGTTTCTCGGCCGCCATCGGATCGCCGATTTCGAAGAGCCGATCGTCGCTCCAGCGCCGCTGGGCGCGTTCTTCCAGCGCGCGGAACGGATATCCCGCGCGGGTGCCCTCCTCCGCTTCGCCGGCGCGGCCCTGGTTCACCGGGGTTGCGTCACGTGGTTCGGACACTCGTTCCTCCCTGAAGCGCGCGTTCCAGCACGTCGAGCACTTCCTGGTCCCGGATCTCGCCCCGCTTCATGCCGCGATCGGCGCGATAGACCGCGTCGAGCGCCGCGCGGGCAGCCGCCGGACGAAGCGCGGGAGCGGCCGGGCCGCGGCGGAATCCGTGGGCCTGCGGCTCCAGCGAGCCGAGCGCGATCGAGGCGACCGCCCAGAGCGCGGAGCCGCTCGCGGAACTCCCGGCGCTGAGCGCGGCGGCCTCGGCGCGCGCGGCGGCGGCGTCCTGCTGGAGGGCCGCGACGGCCCAGCGTTCCACCGAGGCGGCGGCCCGTCCTCCGGCCACGGCGTCG
>JANOOP010000286.1:0-9699 GCA_031421415.1 Candidatus Eiseniibacteriota bacterium | reverse complement strand
AGCTTACGCCCCCTGGAGAACGACCGCAACGTGCTCGAATAGGAGCCGAATCAGCCGCTGACACCATGACTCGACGCGACCGAATCCGAAAGACCCTGGCGGGTCAGCCGACCGACCGGCCCCCGATCTCCTTCTGGCGGCATTTCTACCACCGGGAGGGCTCGGCGGCCGACCTGGCAGCCTCCATGCTGGAATTTCAGAAGCGCTACGACTGGGACATCCTCAAAGTCAATCCGCGCGGGTCGTATCACGTGGAAGACTGGGGTGTGCGCACGGCGCGACCGGGGAACGGTCCGCTCGACAAGCCGAAGGTGGTCGCGGGCGTGATCCGGGAGTCGGCGGACTGGGACGCCATCCGTCCCCTCGACCCGACGCGCGGCGCCCTGGGCGAGCATCTCGACGCGCTGGAGCGGATTGCCGCCGAAGCGCAGGGCGACGTCGACTGGCTGATGACCGTCTTCAATCCGCTCTCGATCGCAGCCGACCTCGTGAACGACGACGCCCTCTTCGTAGCGCATCTGCGCGAGCACGGCGACCGCGTGCACGAAGCGCTCCGCGCGATCACCGAGACCTACGCCAGCTTTGTCCGCGAGTGCGTCGCGCGCGGCGCCTCGGGGATTTTCTTCGCCACGACCGACTACGCCAACGATACCCGGATCGATCGCGACACCATGCGCGAGTTCGGGCGCCCCTACGATCTCCGCGTGCTGGCGGAAGCGGCCGCGCTGCCGTTGAACGTGATCCACGTCTGCGGTCCCGGCGCCTACATCGAGGAGCACCTCGATTACCCGGTGGCCGTCGTGTCATGGGCCGATCGCGCGTCGCGGAATCCGTCGATCACGGCGTTGCGCGCCAAGACATCGAAGACACTTCTCGCGGGCCTCGCGCACGACGGCGCGCTCCTGACCGGCTCGGTGGAAGCAGTCCAGGAGGAAGCGCGCTCCGCTCTCGCGGAGTCGGGCGGGACGCGCTTCCTCCTCGGGCCGGGTTGCGCCGTGCCGGCCGCGGCGCCCGTGGGGCACTTCCAGGCCGTCCGGGAGGTCGCGCTCGCGTGAGCCTAGTCGCGTTCAAGTCGAAGATCCATCGCGCCACGGTCACCGAGGCCAACCTGAACTACGAAGGCTCGGTCACCATCGACGCCGACCTGATGGAGGCGGCCGACATCCTGCCGCACGAACAGGTCCAGGTGCTCAACGTGAACAACGGGAAGCGCTTCGATACGTACGCCATCCGCGGTCCTCGCGGGAGCGGCGTCATCTGCCTCAACGGCCCGGCCGCGCGCCTCGCGCACGTCGGGGACCTCGTGATCATTCTCACCTACGCCACGATGGAGCGGGAGGAGTTGGCCCGGCACACGCCGCGGGTCGTGATGGTAGACGAGCGAAACCACATTCATTCCAGGGAGCACGCCTCGTCGCCGCCGAGCGGCGATCCGGGCAAAGGGGGGGGACGTTGATCCACCGTTCTCAGCACGCGGGGCGCCTGGCGCTCGCCGCGGCGCTTCTCCTGGCCGGCGGCCTGCTGGCGCTCGGTCTCTTCTCGCGCCCGGCATCGGTCACGGCCGCGACGGCCCCGCCCGCCGCCGACTCGACGCAGGCGAACAAGGTCGCGGTTCCCACGGGGCCGATCATCGACGTCCTCACGCTCGAGGGCGCCATCCAGCCGATCAGCGCCGAGGTCTTCGTGAAGGCGATCGACCGCGCGGAGCGCAATCGGAGGGAGGCGCTCGTCGTCCGCCTCGACACGCCGGGCGGGCTCGACTCCTCCATGCGTGACATCATCAAGCGAATCCTCGTCTCGGACGTTCCGGTGATCGTCTTCGTGGCGCCGCCCGGCGCGCGCGCGGCGAGCGCCGGAACCTTCATCGCCTACGCCGCCCACGTCTCGGCGATGTCTCCCGGCACGTCGATCGGAGCGGCGACGCCGGTGCAGGTCGGGGGCGGCGACGTCCAGAAGGATCTGGGCGCCAAGGTGAAGAACGACGCGGTCTCCTACATCCGCTCGCTCGCGACGCAGCACGGGCGAAACGCCGACTGGGCCGAGAAGGCCGTGCGCGAGGGGGGATCGCTCCCCGAGCGAGAGGCGCTCCGGATGAAAGTTGTCGATCTGATCGCGCGCGATATCGACGAGCTCCTGGTGGCGCTCGACGGCCGTACCGTGACGGTGGCCGGTCTGGCGCGCACCCTCCACACCAAGGGCGCGGCGACGAACGAGATCAAGCCGAGCTGGCGTCAGGAGATCCTCTCGCGGCTGGTCGATCCGAACGTCGCCTACATCCTCTTCATTCTCGGATTCTACGGCCTCATCTTCGAGCTCTCGAATCCGGGGGCGATTCTGCCCGGCATCGTCGGCGGCATCTGCCTCCTCCTCGCCTTCCTCGCCTTCCAGGCGCTGCCCGTGAACATGACGGGGGTCTTCCTGGTCCTCTTCGCCATGGTCCTCTTCCTTGTCGACGTGAAGGTGCAGAGCCACGGACTCCTGGCCATCGGAGGTGTCGTCGCCCTCGTTCTCGGCTCGCTGATTCTTCTCGGCGGCGACACCGGGGTCGGAAGGATCTCCCTGGCGGTGATTGCCACGGTCGCCGGCTCGACGATTCTCTTCTTCGGATTCGTCGTCGGCGCCGGCTGGCGCGCGCAGCGGCTGAAGAGCAGTACCGGAGGGGAAGGACTGGTCGGAGAGCGCGGCGTGGCGGTGACGGCACTCGCGCCGCAGGGGAAGGTGTTCGTACACGGAGAGTACTGGAATGCTGAATCGGGCGAGGTGATCGACACCGGCGCCCAGGTCATCGTGGAGCGCGTGGACGGTATGACGCTGCGCGTTCGCAAGGCGTCGTAAGCGGAGGCAGGGATGTTGTCCTATGCGGTTTTGACGGTCCTGTTCCTGGGAATCATGCTTTTCACAAGCGCCGTGAAGGTGCTGCGAGAGTACGAGCGGGGCGTAATCTTCCGGCTCGGCCGGTCGATCGGCCAGAAGGGTCCCGGGCTCATCTTCCTGATCCCCATCATCGACAAGATGGTGAAGGTTCCGCTTCGCACCGTGACGATGGACGTGCCGCCGCAGGACGTGATCACGCGCGACAACGTCTCGGTGAAGGTGAACGCGGTGGTCTACTTCCGGGTGCTCGATCCGACGAGGGCCGTGCTCCAGGTGGAGAACTACCTCTACGCCACGTCGCAGATCGCGCAGACCACGCTCCGCTCCACGCTCGGCGAATCGGAGTTGGATGAGCTTCTCTCCAAGCGGGAGAAGATCAACCAGGAACTCCAGATGGTGATCGACCGTCACACGGAGCCGTGGGGGATCAAGGTCAGCACGGTCGAGGTGAAGAACGTCGATCTTCCACAGGAAATGCAGCGGGCCATCGCCCGGCAGGCCGAGGCGGAGCGCGAACGGCGCGCCAAGATCATCAACGCCGAAGGCGAACTCCAGGCCTCGCAGAAGCTCCTGGATGCGGCCATCGTCATCGCGCGGGAGCCGCTCGCCATGCAGCTTCGTTATCTGCAGACGCTCGCGGAGATCGCGACGGAGAACAGCTCGACGATCATTTTTCCGGTGCCGATCGACCTCTTCGCGCCGTTCATCCAGGCGCGCGAGAAAGCCGCAGCCGCCGCGCGCGTGGGACCGGGGGTGGAGGAAGCGAAGTGACCCAGACGCGGTACGATGTCGCGATCCTCGGCGGCGGACCCGGCGGCTACGTGGCCGCCATCCGCGCCGGACAGCTCGGCCTGAAGACGGTCCTGATCGAGAAGGAGAAGGTCGGAGGGACCTGCCTCCACTGGGGATGCATTCCGACCAAGGCGCTTCTGGAGACGGCCGAAATTCTCAGGATGACCCGCCGCGCCGGCGAGTTCGGCGTCCGCGTCACCGAGGCGACCCTCGACCTCCGCGTCGCGCAGGAGCGGAAGGACCGCGTCGTGAAGAAGAACACGATGGGGACCGAGTCGCTGCTGAAGAAGAACAAGGTCGTCATCGTGAAGGGGACCGGCCGCCTGATCTCGCGCGACAAGATCGAAATTCGGGAGCCGGCGGGGGGCCTGGCCACGGTGGATGCCGACGCGGTCATCCTGGCGACGGGGTCGAAGGTCGGAGGGCTCCCGATGGCTCCGGTCGACGGGCGCGTCGTCATCTCCAGCGACGACATTCTCGGGCTCGACCGCGTTCCGGAATCGCTGCTCGTCATCGGGGCCGGGGCGGTCGGCGTGGAGTTCGCCTCGATCTATCACACCTTCGGCTCGAAGGTGGTCCTCATCGACTACCAGCCGCGTCTCATTCCGATCGAGGACGCCGATCTTGGCGAGGCGCTCGAGCGCTCCTTCACGCGCCAGGGGATCGAGGTCCACACCGGCGCCGCTCTGAAGAGCGTTCGCGTCGAGGCTGACGCGGCCTGGAGCGAATTCGAAGTCGGCGGCGAGACGAAGCGGATCCGCACCGAGCGGGTGCTGATGGCCGCCGGGCGAAAGCCGGTGACCGAGGGAATCGGGCTCGAAGCGCTCGGCGTCGCCATGGAACGTGGATTCGTGAAGGTGAACGGCTATCAGGAGACGAACGTACCGGGTCTCTATGCCATCGGTGACATCACCACGAGTCCCGCGCTGGCGCACGTCGCGTCGCACGAGGGAATCGTCGCAGCCGAGCGCGTCGCCAAGCAGCCGACTCATCCCGTCAACTATCACGCCATTCCGTCGTGCACCTACTGCCACCCCGAGGTCGCGAGTGTCGGGATGACCGAGGCCCAGGCCCGCGCGGCCGGGAGGCAGGTCCGCGTCGGGAAGTTCCCGTTCACGGCGAATTCCAAGGCCGGAATTCTCGGCGAGGGGGACGGATTCGTGAAGACGGTCACCGACGCCGCCACGGGCGAGATCCTGGGAGTCCACATCATCGGCGTCCGGGCCACCGAACAGATCGCCGAGTCGGTCGTCGCGCGCCACTTCGAGGCGACGGCGCTGGAGCTGGCGGAAGTCGTTCACGCGCATCCGACGCTTGCCGAAGCCACCATGGAGGCCATGTTTGGAGCCGAAGGCCGAAGCATCCACATCTGAGAGCGGCACCGGGCTTTCACCCGGAGCGACGGAAGCGGCGGGCGCGGCGCAGCCGATCGGTCTCTCGCTTCCGTCCGACCGCCGCCTGAAGGCGGGGGAGAAGCGCAAGCCGCTCCGCGCCTACGAGCGACTCAGCGAGGCCCCGGCCCCGGCGCGGCGCCCCGATTGGCTCCGGGCGCGCATCCCGACCGGGAAGGCGTACCTCGAGACGAAGGAGATCCTCCGCACGCTCGATCTCCACACGGTCTGCGAGAGCGCCAACTGCCCGAACATCGGCGACTGCTTCTCGCGGCACACGGCGACGTTCCTGATCCTGGGCAACGTCTGCACGCGCGCCTGTCCCTTCTGCGACATCCGGAACGGGAAACCGCTCCCGGTCGATGCACAGGAACCGGAGCGCGTGGCCGACGCGGCGCGGCAGCTCGGTCTCCGCTATGTCGTCGTGACGTCGGTGAACCGCGACGAGCTTCCCGACGGAGGCGCCTCCCATTTCGCCGCCACCATCCGCGCGCTTCATCGCGAGAACCCGGGCGTGCGGGTCGAGGTGCTGATCCCCGACTTCCTGGGCGACGAGGCGGCGCTCCGCACCGTGCTGGAGGCTCGGCCCGACGTCCTCAACCACAACATGGAGACGGTGAAGCGACTCTACAAGCGCGTCCGCCCCGCGGGGCGCTACGAGCGGTCGCTTCAGTTGCTACGAAATGTCTCGACGTTCGCGGAGGGCATTCCCGCGAAATCGGGCCTCATGGTCGGCGTCGGCGAAACGCGGGAGGAGGTGGAGGAGTTGATCGGCGACCTCCACGCGCACGGCGTGTCCATGATCACGATCGGGCAGTACCTCGCCCCCTCCACGTCGCACCTGCCGGTGGAGCGTTACGTCACGCCGGAGGAATTCGCGCACTACCGCGACTTCGGCATGGCGGCCGGCGTGCGCCAGGTGGCGTCGTCGCCGCTCGTCCGCTCGTCGTTCCACGCGGAGGAGCAGGCGGGAAAGACGGTCTGGGTGGGGTAGCGCGGAGAACGTAGAACGAGCGGCGATCGGGCCGCGGCGCTCTGGGGCGTCGCGGCCTTCGTCGTTCTAGATGAGATGGCCCGACATGAAGATCCGGGCCGTGCTGAAATAGATGATGAGGCCGGTCACGTCCACGAGCGTGGCGACGAAGGGAGCCGACGCGGTGGCGGGATCGAATCCGAGGCGCCGGAGGAGGAACGGGAGCATTGATCCCACCATCGTGCCCCAGAGGACGACCCCGATGAGGCTGACCGCCACGGCCATCGCCACGGCGACGTAGTGCGGGCCGTACGTGTGGAAGAGGCGCTCCCAGACGATGATGCGAATCAGCCCGATGGTGGCGAGGATCGTGCCGAGGCCGAGGCCCGCGAAGAACTCCCGCTTGATGACGCGCCACCAGTCGCGGAGCTTCACCTCGCCGAGCGCCATGGCGCGGATGACGAGCGTCGTCGCCTGGCCCCCTGAGTTTCCGCCGCTCGAGATCACGAGCGGCACGAAGAGCGCCAGAACCACCGCCTGCGCGATATCGGCCTCGAAATGGCCCATGGCGACCGCCGTCAGGCTCTCGCCGAGAAAGAGGACCGACAGCCATCCGGCGCGCTTTCGGATCATCTCCATGCCGCTCACCTGGAGATAGGGCGCGTCCAGGGCCGCGGTACCGCCCATCTTCTGGATGTCCTCGGTGGCCTCTTCGCGGACCACGTCCACGACGTCGTCGAGGGTGACGACACCCTTCATCCGGCCGTCGGCGTCGACGACGGGGATGGCGAGGAGCCGGTACGTGGAGAAGAGGCGGCTCACGTCCTCCTGGTCCATCGCTTCCGGAACGGTGACGAGATCGGTCGCCATGACCTCCTGCACCGTCTGACCCGGCTTGGCGGTGAAGAGCTCGCGGTACGACACCACCCCGAGGAGTCTCTGCTCCTGATCGAGGACGTAGGCGTAGGGAAGCGACTGGGTCCGCTCGGCGGCTTGGCGCCGGAGGTAGATGATCGCCTCGTCGATGGAGATGTCGGGCCGAACGCGCGCGTAGCGCGGATTCATCAGCCCGCCGGCGTCGTCCTCCGCGTACGCGAGGAGGGCAGAGACGTCGCGGCGTGTCGGCTCGTCGAGCTGACCGAGGAGGCCTTCTCGCTCCTCCGGTGCGACTTCCTGGATCAAATCGGCCGCGTCGTCCGGAGCGAGGAGCCGGAACCACGAGCGGCGCTCGCTCGTGGGGAGCCCGAGCAGGAGGTCGGCCTGGTCGCGGGAGGAGAGCCCGAGGAAGAAGTCCTCTGCGTCCGTCCGCTCGAGCACTCGGAACGCCTCGAGCCGATCCTCCGCGACGAGGAGCGACCAGGCGTCCTGGAGGTCCTCGATCGAAAGTTGCTCGGGCGCTTCGGGGTCCACCGATGGCGGCATGACGTCGAATCTCCGAGGGGGAAGCGCGGCGGCACGGGCGGCACCGCGTGGGGGTCATGTTACGCCGCGCGGGGCCGCGACGGCAAGCGCGGCGGGGGAGCGCCCGTCTCGTGGACGGTCACCGGGCCGGGTTGGTACCGTGGAGCGAATGACGCCTCGACGCCCGCCCTCGCTCCTCCTGATCGACGACGACGAGGGGACTTCGGGCCTTCTTCACGAGCTATTCCACGGGGACGGCTATGAAGTCGCGGTCGCCGGCACGAAGACCCATCTGTTCGGCGTTTCTAATTGAGTCGATGTGTCGATCTGGCGCACAACCAATCTCGCCCCCGCTCCTGCCTCTCCCCGCAAGTCTCGAGTGACACCCCGCAACGCAATACATATCCGTATCTTGCGAGGCAGGCCCAGTCCGCGCGATTTCACCCCGCGAATGGCACGGTGCCTGCACGGTAGCGGATTCGAAGGAAAGACCCGGTGGGTTCATCTCGCCCGACATCCTGCGTCCGCGGTCCGCACCTTTGGCCCTCAGGGTCGCGATCGTCAGCGAGGATTGCCCCCCACCTCTCGCGGCGGTCCTTCCTGAGGGCCTTTTCTTATCTCCGTGGACAACCGCCGCACGGCGTCCCTAAACTCACCTCCCCGTGAACTCGATCGTCTCTCGCTCCTGGAGCGCCACCGTACCCCGCATCCGCCGTGTCGCGCCCATCATTGCGCTTCTCGTCCTCACGATTCTGACGCTTCCCGCGCCACCGGCCCGCGCGCAGGGGCAGGCGCCCGCGCCGGGCGGAGACGTTCTCGGCGTGGTGGAGGGGATCCCCATCCGGCAGTTCGAGTGGGAGCGCCTCGCGGCTCCGTACTATCGCGAGGTGGAGGCCGAAGCGGGGCGGAAGCTCTCGGAGGACGAGCAGCGCCTCCTCCGCCAGAACGTTCTTCACGAGCTGATCCGCGAGCGGCTCTGGCTCGCCGACGCCAAGCGGCGCGGCATGGCCGTGACCGAGTCCGAAGTCGACGCCCGCATGAAGCAGAGCCAGTTCTTCCGGACGAACGGGCGTGTCGACGACGCCAAGTTTCTGGCGTTCAAGAAATCTCCAGCGTCCAACTACCCCGCGCTTCGCGCGCAACTGGAGATGGGACTTCTCCTCGAGCAGTACATGCGGTGGATGGAACGGCGCTTCGGGCCGCGCGAGGCGGAACTGCGGCAGGCGTTTCGCGAACGGACGTCGTTCGCCACGATCCGCTTTCTCCTGATGGGACCCGACGCCGTGTCCCTCGATCCCGAGGCGACCGAGGCGGAGATTCGCGCCTACTACGACGAGCATCCGGCCGAATTCCAGGCGCCGGCGGAAGCGCGAATCCAGTACGTGAAGATCCAGCCGGCGCCCGACGCGGCCCCAGGAGATTCGTCGCGTGAGGCGGCGGTGCAGGCGTCGCTCCGGACCGCGAAAGAGCTCCTCGCCGCGATCCAGGCCGGGGCCCCTCCGGAGACGGCGGCGCGAATCCACGGCGGATTCCACGACAGCGGGCTCTTCCGCATCGGCGATCCGGTCCGCGGTCTGGGCCGAAGCGAACTCCTGACCGGCGCGGTCGACGCCACCGACGCGGGCGCCTGGATCCGCGAACCGGTGCGGATCGGATCGCTTCACGTCGTGGCGCGGGTCATCGAGAAGAAGGCGACGCGCGCCATTCCGTTCCGCCAGTCGGTCGCCCTGGCGAAGCGCCGCGCCGACGCCGCGATGCGCGACGCGCTGATCGACTCGCTGGCTCGCGAAGAAGTGTCCCGCAGGCCCGACGACTACCGGCGTCCGCGCCTCGAAGCGAGCATCGTCGCTCGTCCCCTGGCGGCCTTCGAGGATCCCAAGCCGATCGCCGCGAAGGATGTCGCCAAGGCGCTCGAACGGGCGCGGAAGGCGGCGCGCGTCGGCGACACGGCCCGCGTCTGGCTCGACTCGGTCCGAACGACGCTGCCGGCCCTCCTCGCCGCGGAACGCCGCGCGGCCGCCGCAGCGAAGGCGATGCGCGAGATCGCGGCCGACCTGCGGCGCGGCGATGCCGCGGAAGGCGTGGCGGCGCGACGCCTCGCTTCCGTTTCCCGCATCGGCCTCTGGAGGGGAGAGCCTCCGGCGCGCGCCGGCCTCGCGGAGGGCGCCTTCCTCGACTCACTCTACGACCTTCGCCGCGGCGCTGTGATCGGCCCGCGCGTCGCGCGCGACTCGATCTTCGTGGCGCGCGTCGAGGCGATCGACCCCG
>JANOOP010000285.1:0-3365 GCA_031421415.1 Candidatus Eiseniibacteriota bacterium | reverse complement strand
CGATCGAGAGCACCTTTCTCCAGGCGCTCTCATCGCGAACTTCAACCTTCACGCGCATCTCCTCGGTGTCGGATTGGTGCGAGAGGGGGGAGTCGAACCCCCACGAGTTTCCCCACGGGATCCTAAGTCCCGCGCGTCTGCCAGTTCCGCCACTCTCGCTAAGGCGAACCGGCCTTCCAAACTACCACCGAAGTGGTTGTCGTTCAAGGGGATTGCCGGTCATGATCGAAGTTTTGGCGGGGGTAGGGTTTAGCCGTGAAACTTCCGGCTGGCCGGCCCCCCTTCAGCCACTTACCCGCCCGGCCGGCAACACCGCCTGGGCGACCCTGGCCACGACTTCGTACCTCCCGAACGAGGGCATCAGGTAGGCCCCCTCGACCAGATCCCGTGCCGCCAGCAAGAGTTCGCGGCACATCTCCACCCCGACCTCGATGCCGCCCTCCCCCGCATCCTTCATCGCCGCGCGGATGTGGTCGGGAACGTGAATCCCCGGAACCTCATTGTGCAGGAACTCGGCGTGCCGATGCGACTGGAGCGGCAGCAGCCCCAGGAGCACCGGAATGCGCGGTGACCCCACGGCCTTCAAGAATCGGGCGAGCGTCTCCAGTTCGTAGATCGGCTGCGTCATGGCGAACTCGGCTCCCGCCTCGATCTTCTTCGCGAAGCGCTCCAGCTCGCGATCGAAATTCTCGGCGGTCGGATTCACGGCGCATCCGAGGTGAAAGTGCGTCGGCTCGCCGATCGAATTGCCGTGGAGATCGACGCCCTCGTTCAGCCTGCCGAGAATCCCCAGGAGTCCGATCGAGTCGGTGTCGAAGACCGCGGTCGCGTTCGGGTAGTCCCCCGCGTTGGGCGGATCGCCGGTCAGCGCCAGAATGTTCCGGATGCCGAGCGCGTGCGCCCCCATGAGATCGGACTGGATGCCCATGAGATTCCGGTCGCGGCAGGTGAAATGGAGAATCGTCTCGATCCCCACCTGGCTCTGGATCATCGTCGCCAGCGCGATCGACGACATCCGGACGCGCGCCATCGGCGAATCGGCCACGTTGATCGTGTCGACGCCCGCCCGCCGGAGAAGATCGGCGCCCTCGATCATCTTCTTCGGGCGCGCGCCGCGGGGCGGATCGACTTCGACGCTCACGACGAACTCGCGCGCTGCGAGCTTCCGTGCCAGGAGGCTCCGCTGGGACGGATCGGTCGGAGCCGGCGGCTCCTCGATGATGATCGAGGGCGCGGAGCCGGAGGGCCGATACGAAGCGGCGCCATCCTCCCGCGACCGCTCCGGCGAATCGGTCGGAGCGGTCCCCCCGCCGGCGGCCGCTTCCCGCGCCCGGAGCGCCTCCCTCATCTTCCGGACATGAAGCGGCGTCGTGCCGCAGCAGCCGCCGATCAGGAGCGCCCCCGCGTCGGCGAAGCGGCACGCCATCGCCCCGAGATACTCCGGCGAGGAGAGATAGACGAAGCGCCCATCGTGATAGCGCGGCATCCCCGCGTTCGGCATCGCCGCGAGCGGTCGGTCGGTGCGGCTCCGCATCCGCGCAACCACGTCGAGCACGCCCTGCGGCCCGACGCTGCAATTCGCGCCGATCACGTCGACGCGCATCGCCGCGAGCGTGCGGACGACGTCCTCGGGGTAGGCGCCGTGGAGCGTCCGGAGATCCTCGGTGAACGTGAAGAGAACCACGAGCGGCATATCGGTGACGGCGCGGATGGCGTCGATGGCGATCGTCGCCTCGGTGAGGTCGCTCTGCGTCTCCACGATCAGGAGGTCGACGCCTCCCTCCACCAACCCCTCCGTCTGCTCGCGATAGGCGTCGAAGGCGTCTTCCCGGGCGATCGTCCCGAGCGGCGCCACCGGCTTTCCGAGCGGCCCGATGGCTCCGGCAACGAAGGCGGCTTCCCCCACTTCCTCGCGGGCGTTTCGCGCCAGGCGCGCCCCAGCACGCGCGACCAGGCGAGCCGGCTCCACGACGCCGTGGGCGCCCAGGCGGTACCGGTTCGCGCCGAAGGTGTTCGTCTCGATCACCTCGGCCCCGGCGCGCAGATATTCCCTGTGGACCGACTGGATGAGCGCCGGATCGGTGAGATTCAGCGCGTCGAAGGAGCGATCGAACGACATCCCCTTGTCGTAGAGGAACGTTCCCATCGCTCCGTCGGCCAGGAGAGGCCCTTGGGCAAGGCGTTCGACGAAAGGATGCGTGGGACGCGGGCGCTCGGAGACGTTCGGCCCGGGGGCTTTCACCATGGGGAGCATCGTACTATACTGCTCGGCTCATCGCTGACGTGCTTTTGACCTGGGGGTTTTCCGTGAACATCCTCGTCTTCGTGAAGCAGGTCCCGGACACCGAGACCCGAATCCAGATCCAGAACGGCGCCGTCGATACGACGTCGGTGAAGTGGGTGGCGAATCCCTACGACGAGTACGCCATCGAGGAAGCGTTGCGCATCAGGGAGCGGCTCGGCGCCGGAAAGGTCACGGTCGTGAGCCTCGGCCCCGACCGCGTGAAGGAGGCCATCAAGTACGCCCTCTCCCTCGGCGCCGACGAAGGGATCCACGTTAAGGGCGATGGCGTGGCGCTCGACGATCCGCTCTCAGCGGCGACGGTGCTGGCGGCCGCCGCGACGAAGGCGGGGTTCGATCTCATCCTGACCGGGAAACATGCGGTGGACCAGGACTACGGCGCTACCGGAGCGATGCTGGCGGAGTTGCTCGACGTGCCGCACGTCTCGGTCGTCGTCGGGCTGGAGATCGACGCGGCGGCGAAGAGCGGCCGGGCGAAGCGCGAGGTCGAAGGGGGCTCGGAGTCGGTCTCGTTCGAACTCCCCGCGGTCGTCACGGCCCAGAAGGGGCTGAACGAGCCGCGCTACGCCTCGCTCAAGGGAATCATGGCGGTGAAGAAGAAGGTCATTCCGGAATGGACGCTGGCCGACCTCGGGGTGGACGCGGCCTCGGTCGCCCCGGCGGGAGCGGCGCTCCGCACGCTCGAGGTGACGCTTCCTCCGCCGCGCGCGGCGGGCAAGATGCTCGAAGGCGAGCCGGCCGATACCGCGCGCGAGCTGGTCCGGCTGCTCCGCGAAGAAGCGAAGGTGATCTGACATGAGCCAGACGATCGCGGTCGTCGCGGAGACGAAGGGCGGAATCGTACGGAAAGCCACGCTCGAGGCACTCGCCGAGGCGAGGCGGCTGGCGGGCGAGGCGGGAGGAAGCGTCGCGGCCATTCTCATCGGCGCCGCCGGCGCCGGCGAGGCGGCGCGACTGGCGCAGCACGGCGCCGACAGGGTGGTGCATGTGGAGGGCGCCGCGCTCGCCGCGTACGCCCCGGAGGCCTACGCCCAGGCGGTGAAGGCGGCGGTCGAGATGTTGA
>JANOOP010000284.1:0-3695 GCA_031421415.1 Candidatus Eiseniibacteriota bacterium | reverse complement strand
GAGCACCGCCACTCCCACCCACTTCACAGATCGCATCCTATCGGCCCTCCTTAGCCTACGGGTCCAGAACGTCAGAAGCTCCAACGGGCGCCGAGCCGAACCATTCTCGGGACGCCATAGAGATTCGGGTTGTACTCGGCCAGGTGGACTCGCTCGGCGGCGACGTCCGCCCCGTACGTTCCGGAGTTCGTGTCGAGGAACGCCTGACCGTCCGGCGTCTGGAGGTAATTGGTCGTCACGGCGCTGCCGCTCCCCGTGTAGACGGTGTTCACGTTGTCGCGATCGAACAGATTCAGCACCCAGACGTAGAAGTCGAGCTCCTGCCGGGCGATGGAGACCGTCTTGTTCATCTTCGCGTCCACCTGGATCGTCCAGGGGCCGTAGCGGCTGTTGAGCGGTCCGATCGGCTGCGTCGCCACCGCCGCCAGCGTGACCTCGTTGTAGACCGTGGTCGGCGTGTAGGGCGTCCCGCTCGCGGCATTGATCAGGACGTTGAGACCGGCATTCTCGAGGAACTTTGTTGCCCCCCACGTCGGCCCCTGGCCCTTGTCGTACCGGAAGTCGAAGTTCATCGAAACCTTGTGCCGCTGGTCAAAGGCGAGCGGCGCGGAGATCTTCGGCGTCTGGCTGGCGGTCCAGGCGATGTTCCTCTGGGTCTGCGAGACGGAACCAGTGCCCATGGCCCAGGAGAGGCTGTAGCTGGCGCCCATCGAGGCGAGCCCGACCCGGCGGAGCGTGTAAGCGATGTCGAGCCCCTTGATCGTCGCGAAGTCGCGGTTCCGGTACGTGGTGAACGCGTTCGGCGACGAGGGGATGTTGGTGATCTCGACGAGGACCTTCACGTCCTTGTAGTAGGCGGTCGCCTCGATGCGCGACCGGTCGGTCGGCGTGTGCGTGAGGCCCAGTTCGTAGGCCGTCGTCTGCTCCGGCTTGAGGTTCGGATTGCCGAAACCGACGAAGTATCCACCCGTCCGGATCTTGTGCTCCAGGAAGGCGTAGGAGACGTAGAGATCCTGGAGGTTCGGCTGCTGGAAGAACTTTCCGTAGTTGACGTGAATGAGCGTCTGGTCCGAAACGGGGAATCCGACCCCGAGCCGGGGGCTCAGGCGGTTGTAGACCTTTGAATCTTCAAGGTCGGATGCCTGGAGCCTCGAGTCGTTCAGGGCGTCCGGGTCGAGCGGCGTCGACTCGCTGCGAAGCGACTTGGTGTTGGGCGTCAGATAGTCCCAGCGAAGGCCGGTGTTCAACACGAGGCCCAGGCGCTCGTACTTCCCCTGCACGTAGAGGGAGGCGACGCTCGGCGTCTTCGGCTTGTCCAGGTCGGTATCGTAGAGGCCATTCCCGTTCGAGTCGTTGAACGACTCGCCGACATCGAAGCTGCCGTTTGAGTTGGCGTCGGTGAAGGTCTCGCCCCCTTCCACTTCGTTCCCCAGCGCGTCATACCCGTAGCGGTCGACGTCGCGGGTGTTGTCCGGATTCCCGTTCGCGTCGTAGAGCTGCACCGGGAAGTAGTGGTTGTAGTAGCGGAGCTTGTGCTTCTGGTAATCGCCGCCCGCCTTCAGCTGGAAGTCCTTCGTCATCTGGCTGGAGTAGTTCACGGCGGTGCCGATGTAGGACGACTTCCGGCGGAGGAAGTCGTCGAAGACGTGCTCCCCGGTGGGATCGCCGTTCGAGTCGACGTCGTTCGGGCCGTAGAAGAAGAGCGCCTCGTTCGGATCGAAGCGCGGATTGCCCGCCGGCCGGGCGTACGCCTCCAGATCGTCGAAGTAGACACCGTCGCCGCGCTTGCGCTCGGTGGTGAAGTAGTTCGCCTTGACTTCGTAGTAGGCGCGGTTGCTGACGCTGTGGTTCCAGGTCGTGTAGAACGAGTAGTTCAGGTCCTCGTACCGCGGCGCGTGTTTGAGGTTGAAGCGGTAGGCGTTCACGTACTGCTGCCAGTCCTCCCGATTCCACGTGCCGCCGAATTTCAGCGTCTGGAGCGGCGTCGGGTTGAACGTCAGCTTTCCGACGGTCGACCACGAGTCGCTGGAGTTGGAAGGGAGAATCCCCTCGGCGAACAGCGAGTTCTGGTCCAGGGAGTAGACCACCTCGTCCGTGATCGACCTGGGATTGCGGTCCAGGTTGTACTTACGCTCGCCGGAGAAGTAGAAGCTCCCCTTCTTGAAATTCGGGACCAAGGGGCCGCCGAGCGAGAGAGAGTAGATGTTGTTGTCGCGGCGATCGGAGCCGAGCGAGAGGAAGTCGGAGACGCCCTCGAGCGACCCGAAGTAGTGCTCGTTCCCCTCCTTCGTGACCACGTTCACCACGCCCGAATTGATGCGGCCGTATTCGGCATTGAACCCGCCCGACTGGACGACCACTTCCTCGATCGCGCCGCTGTTGATCAGGGTGGTCGAGTTGCCGGTGAGGGGATCCTGCTGCGAGAAGCCGTCCACGTAGTAGGCGACCTCGTTGGGGCGCCCGCCGCGGATGATGAGCGTGTTCCCGTTTTTCGCCTCGTTGTCGATGTTAAGCTTGAAGTTCACGACGCCCGCCTGCTGCGCGACGGCGTCCTGATAGCCTCGTAGCGGCTGGTTGCGGATCTCATCGCCGCTCAGGAAGCGGGTCGTCCCGGTGACGTCCTTCTGGATTAGCGGCCGCTCGGCCTTCACCTTGACCTCTGGCACGTTCTGCAAGACGGTCGATTCCATGGCGAAGTCGAGTTTCGTGACGAAGTCGGGGAATACCTGGACTTCCTGGCGGGCCTGCGGGACGAAGCCGAGGAGCGAAGCCCGCACCGTGTACTTGCCGGCAGGCAGGTTCACGATGAAGAAGTTCCCCAGTGCGTCCGTCACGGCGCCGCGCTTCAGTTCAGGGATGGAGATGCTTACCATCCCGAGCGGATCGCCGCTCTTCCCGTCCCGAGCCGTCCCCGAGATCTGGCCTGTCGTTCCCGCCCAGGCGACCCCGGAAACAAAAACGGCGACCGCCATGGACATCATGGCGACGCCTAGCCAACGCCGCGACCGAGGTCGATACATTGTTCGCCCTCCCCTGTATTTCTGTGGAAGCGTCATTCGAGGGTCACTCCTTCCCTGGTTTCACGGCGATTGCCGCGCGGCGGCCTCCGCCGACTTGCCCTACACCCCTTCCCGGGGCCGCTCCTCGACTTCGATCCACGGTATCCGGCTTTTCTCTGGTGCTCCTCCTTCACGCTCAAGACGTACGACAAGCGGCCCGGCGGTGGGACAGGGCCGCAAACTCTTGCCCTCTATTGTGCTCAAGGTAGGAACCCACCACCGGGCTGTCAAGGGGATTTGCGGAGAAAAAAGGCGAAGGGCCGCCCGGCTTGATCGCCGAGCGGCCCTCGATTCGTGGGGGCGCGAAGGCCCCGGGAGTCTTTCGCCTGCTTCTAGAAGTGGTACGTCGCCGAGACGCGCGTGAAGGCCGCCTGCTCCGAACCCGAAAGGAAATTGCCGCCCGTGAAGGGGAACTCCTCGTTCAGCGTCATGTCGACGTCGAGGTTGTTCCACCGGATGCCTGTGCCGAGCGAGAGATCGAAATTGGTGAACTTCTGCTTGTTGTTTTCGATGCCCGTCGGCGAATCGAAGTCGCTGAAATCCGTCTCCGACCGCGTGATCGAGTTGCTGGCGCCGATGCGGACCTTGAGCCAGCTCGTGGCCTGCGTCTCGACGGCCGCGAAGAGAACCGGCAGC
>JANOOP010000283.1:0-5234 GCA_031421415.1 Candidatus Eiseniibacteriota bacterium | reverse complement strand
GCCACGCCGGCGACCTGGCCGGAAAGCACGCCGTGATCGTCGGGCGGAGCCGCATCGTGGGACGGCCGCTCTCGGTCTTTCTCTCCGAGCGGACGCGGGGGATGAACGCGACGGTGACCCTCTGCCACTCCGAAACGCGCGATCTCGCCTCCCACACCACGCGGGCCGACGTCCTGATCGTGGCGATGGGAAGGCGGCGCGCCATCGGCGCCGCGGAGGTCCGTCCCGGGGCGATCGTGATCGATGTCGGCATCCACCCGATCGAGCATCCCGTCCCCGGCGGTCCGAAGTACGAGGGCGACGTCGACTTCGAATCGGTTCGCCGCGTGGCGTCGGCGCTCACGCCGGTGCCGGGCGGCGTCGGTCCCTTGACCGTTGCCATGCTCCTCTCGAACCTGGCCGACGCCGCGGAGCGCGCGGCGGGACTCGCGGCGGCTCGGTGAGCCGGCGCGCGATCGTCACCGCGCTCGAGCGCGAGCCGGGCGAACCGCGCGTCTGGACGGTCTCCGAGGCGGTCCGTGCGATCAACGCGGCGCTCGAGGATTCCATTCCGAACCTCGTGGTCCAGGGCGAGATCAGCGAATGGAAGCCCGCCCCCAGCGGCCACCTCTACTTCACCATCAAGGACGCCGACGCATCGCTTCGGGTCATTCTCTGGAAGGGGCGCGTCCGGCGCGAGCACGAGTCGCTCCGGAACGGGCTGGCCGTCCAGGTCGAAGGGCACTTCGACGTCTACGCGAAAAGCGGCGGTCTCTCGCTGGTCGCTGACCGCGTCACCGCGATCGGCTACGGCGCGCTCCAGGCTCAGTTCGACGCGCTGAAGCGGAAGCTGCAGGACGAGGGACTCTTCGACGAGGGGCGGAAGCGCCCGCTACCGCGCTATCCGACGCGCGTCGGGATCGTCACGTCGCCGACCGGAGCCGCCGTGGAGGACATGCTCCGGATCCTCCGCCAGCGGGCTCCCTACGTCGCGGTGACGATCGTTCCGACGCCGGTGCAGGGCGAAGGGGCGGCGGCGAAGATCGCCGACGCGATCGCCCTCCTGAACGAATGGGGCGGTGTCGACGTGATGATCGTGGGACGGGGCGGAGGCTCGGCGGAGGACCTCTGGGCCTTCAACGAGGAGGCGGTCGTACGGGCCATCGCCGGCTCGCGCGTCCCGGTCGTCTCGGCCGTGGGGCACGAGGTAGACGTCACGCTCGCCGATTTCGCGGCCGACCGCCGCGCCGCCACGCCGACGCACGCCGCGCAGCAGGTCGCTCCGAGCCGCGAGGAAGCGACGGCCACGCTCGACGACCTGGCGAAGCACGCGCGTCACCGGCTCGAGCGGGAGTGCCGCGAGGCGCGGACGCGGCTTCGCGGCTTCGCGACGCACCACGCCATTCGGGAGCCGCTCCGGCGGGTTCGCGACAACTATCTGCTGCTCGACCAGCGGACCGAAGCGCTCCAGCGGGGCCTCGGCGACTGGGTGATTCGCCGCTCCCGCTCGGTGGAAGGTCTGGCCGGCAGGCTCCATGCCCACACGCCGAAGCGAACGCTCGACCGTGCAGGCGACCGCGTGCAGACTCTCCTCCATCGGGCCGGCCGCGCCGCGCTCGACCGGGTGGCGCGAAGTCGCGCCGACGTGAGCGGGCGGGAGGCTCTCCTTCGCTCCTACGACTACCACGGCGTGCTCCGTCGCGGCTACGCGCTCGTCTGGGCCGCGGACGGCAGGAGCCTGGTGCAGCGCGCCGAGAAACTGAAGCCGGACGTGACGATCGAAGTGCAGTTCGAAGACGCCCGGGCGGAAGCGCGCGTGACGCGCGTACCGCTGCCGGCGCGGGAGGAGACGCCATGAAGCGGACAACCTCTGGTAGTGCCGGGCAGGGCGTCGGCACGGAGGGGAAGAAGTCGTTCGAAGCGATGATGGAGCGCCTCGAGGAACTCGTCGCGAAGCTCGAGGGTGGAAATCTCTCCCTGGACGACTCGATCAAGTCGTTCGAGGAGGGAATGGGCCTCGTGAAGCAATGCTCGTCCGTGCTCCAGGAAGCGGAGCAGCGGATCCAGAAGTTGACGCGCGACGCCGAGGGGAAGCCCGCCGTCGAGGGCGCCACAAGCGCGCGCCGGACCGAGGAAGACACCGAAGGTGAACTCCCGTTTTGAGCGGACGCTCGAGCGGCTGGTCCCGCGGGTGGACCGGGCGCTGGAGCGTCTCCTGCCGAGCGCGACCGAGGAGCCGCGCCGTCTCCACCGCGCGATCCGCTACAGCGTCTTCGCGGGCGGAAAGCGGCTGAGGCCCGCGCTCTGCCTCCTGGCGTGCGACTCCACCGGGGGCAGGATGGCGGACGCGCTTCCCTCCGCCGCGGCGCTCGAGATGATTCATACGTTCAGCCTCATCCACGACGACCTCCCCGGTATGGACGACGACGACTGGCGTCGCGGCCGCCGCTCGAATCACATTGTGTTCGGGGAGGGGATGGCCATCCTGGCCGGCGACGCGCTCCTGAACCTCGCCTTCCAGACGCTGGCGCGGGCCCCGCTCGGACGCGCGCGCGATCCGCGCGATCTCTGGAGCGTGGTGGCGGCGGCGACCGGCACCGACGGCATGATCGGCGGACAGGCGTTCGATCTTCTCTACGAGGGGAAGAAGGTCTCGTTCGAAAAGGTGCTGGCGATGCACCGCCGAAAGACGGGAGCCCTCCTGACGGGCTCGCTTCGTCTGGGGGCGTTGATCGGAGGCGCCTCGGCGGCCCGCCTCCGGGCATTCGAGACGTACGGCGCGCGAATCGGGGCGGCGTTCCAAATCGTGGACGATCTCCTGAACGTGCGCGCCACGCGCCGGCAGACCGGAAAGAGCGCCGGTTCCGACCGCGCGAAGGGGAAGGCGACGGCGGCCTCCCGGGGCGGGATCGCGCGCTCCGAGCGGCTCGTGGAGCGCCTCCTGGCGGAGGCGGCGGCCCTGGCCCCGAAGCTCGGCCGCCGGGAGGCCGAATTCGCCTCCCTCGCGGAATTCCTCTTACACAGGACCCGCTAGCGACATGGCCATACACATCGAGAGCAGCCCGCTCTTCCACGCCCTCATCTGCGGTTTCCTCGTGCAGATGAGCAAGGTGTTGACCTTCCTCGTGCGGGAGAAGAAAATCAACGTGAGGCGGTTCGTGGAGACTGGCGGCATGCCGAGTTCGCACGCCGCGTCGGTCATGTCGCTCAGCACCTGCGTGGGGATGCGCGAAGGATTCGAATCGGTTCTCTTCGGCGTCTCGCTTTACTTCAGCCTCATCGTCATGTACGACGCCGCGGGCCTGAGGCGTGCCGCGGGACGCCAGGCGAGCCTCCTCAACCGGATCTTGAACGAGCACATCCAGCTTCCCGGAGCGCCGCATCACCAGCTCCGCGAACTCCTGGGTCACACCCCGTTCGAGGTTCTCGTGGGCGCCATGATCGGAATCCTTTTTTCCATCGCGATCTACCGACCTCCGGGGGGACCGTGAGTCACGACCATCTGTCGCGAGTGAAGAACCCGGCCGATCTGAAGCGGCTCGGGGCTGAAGCGCTTCCCGAACTCGCGTCCGAACTCCGCGAGCGGATCATCCAGGTCGTCTCGAAGAACGGCGGCCATCTGGCGCCAAGCCTGGGCGTGGTCGAGCTGACCATCGCGCTCCACTACGTCTACGACACGCCGCGCGACATCCTGATCTGGGACGTCGGTCACCAGGCGTATCCCCACAAGATCCTCACCGGACGGAACGACCGTTTCGACACGATCCGCCAGGAGGGAGGGCTCTCCGGCTTCCCGCGCCGTGTCGAGAGCGAGTACGACCCCTTCGGGACGGCCCACGCCTCGACCTCCATTTCGGCGGCGCTCGGCTTCGCGCGGGCCCGAGATCTCAAGGGCGAGAAGCACCGCGTCGTCGCTGTCGTCGGGGATGGCGCGCTGACGGGCGGCATGGCGTACGAGGCGATGAATCAGGCGGGCGAACTCGGCACCGACATCCTGGTCGTGCTGAACGACAACTCCATGTCGATTTCGCCGAATGTCGGCTCGATCGCGCGCTACCTGACGAAGATCACCGCGACGCCGGTCTATCGGCAGATGGAGGCCGATGTCTGGGACCTCCTCGGCAAGCTCCCGGCGGGAGGAAAGGCACGATCGCTGGTGAGCCGCATCAAGGAGGGGATGAAGAATCTCGTCGTGCCGACGCTTCTCTTCGAGGAACTCGGCTTCAAGTATTACGGACCGATCGACGGGCACGACCTCCCGACGCTGATCGAGGTGCTGCGCCAACTTCGCGAGGTCCAGGGGCCGGTCCTTCTCCACACGCTCACGCGGAAGGGGAAGGGATACAAATTCGCCGAGGCCGACGCGAGGAAGTTCCACGGCCTGGGCGCCTTCGACAAGCTGACGGGAGCCATGCCGACGAAGACCGCCGGCGGCCCGCCCGCCTACACCGAGGTCTTCGGCGACACCATCGTCGAGCTGGCAAGGAACGATTCCTCGATCGTGGCCATCTCGGCCGCGATGCCCGACGGCACGGGGCTCGCCAAGTTCGCCGCGCAGTTCCCGGATCGCTTCTGCGACGCCGGAATCGCCGAGCAGCACGCGACCTGCTTCGCCGCGGGCCTTGCCGCCGCGGGGATGAAGCCGTTCACGACGATCTATTCCACGTTCTTGCAACGCGCATACGATCAGATCGTCCACGACATCGTGATCCAGCGACTTCCGGTCCGCATCGCGATGGACCGCGCCGGGTTCGTGGGGGAAGACGGCGCCACGCACCACGGCCTCTTCGACATCCCGTACCTCCGCTGCCTGCCGGGAATGGTGTTGATGGCGCCGAAGGACGAGAATGAATTTCGGCACATGCTCGCCACGATGGCGGCCCACGACGACGGCCCGATCGCGATCCGCTATCCGCGCGGCGCCGGCGTGGGCGTCCCGCTGGACGAGAAACTGACTCCGATCCCGATCGGGCAAGGGGAGTTGCTCCGCCCCGGCGACGATCTCCTCCTCGTCGCCTATGGCGCCATGGTTTCCGCGGCGCTCACCGCGGCCGACGCGCTCGCGGCCCGCGGCATCCGCGCGGCCGTCATCAACGCCCGCTTCGCGAAGCCGCTCGACGAGCGGCTCCTCCTGGAATGGGCCCTCCGTGTTCCGCGGGTGGCGTTGCTGGTAGAGGGCGCCCTCCCGGGCGGCTTCGGCGACGGCGTCCTGGAGCTCTTCGCGAAGAACTTCATTCCGGGTCTCCGGTCGCGTG
>JANOOP010000282.1:0-3886 GCA_031421415.1 Candidatus Eiseniibacteriota bacterium | reverse complement strand
GAACCAAGGCGGCCCTCGATGCGGTAGTGGGCGAGCAGACGGCCCGGTTCGAGGGTGCTCACGCCGGTCAGTATACCTCAGCCGGCGTGAGCCCCAGAACGCATCCCTTCGGTCGCTACTTCAGGACGGTGAATCGCCCCGTGTCGACGCCGTCCCTGCTCTCGATCCGGAAGAAGTAGACGCCGGAGGAGAGCGTGCGGCCGTCGGCTCCGCGGGCTTCGACCGGAATCTCATGAGCGCCGGGCGCCGCCGCCTGGCTCTCCCAGAGCGACCGAATAAAGCGGCCTTGGAGATCGAACAGCGAGACGCGAACCGCGCCGGGGGTCTTCGTGATGAAGCTCAGCATCCCCGACGGGTTCAGCGGATTCGGCGACATGACGGTCTGGAGCGCTCCGCCGCCCGCCACGATGTCGAGAATGACCGAGCCCTGGAAGATCGCCCCCGAGACCAGCCGTCCGCGAACGATGACCGGAACGCTGTTCGAGCCGCGCAGCAGGCTGAAGAGGGCACGGAAGTCGGACTTACTGAAGCAGACCTGGATGTCGTCGATCTGATTGCCGTCCCGGTCGCCGATCACCGCCGACTTCGTGGTGTTGGCGGCGATTTCCGAAACGGAGCCGGTCCCGATCGAAACCATGCGGATCGACGTGAGGTCGATGTCGTAGAGCGTGAAAGCTGCGTTCATCGGCTCGATCTGAAGGCAGCCGAAGGGACGGTTCGACGAAAGGCGGATCTTCTTCGAGCCGGTCAGGAAGATGCGCGCCGGAGCGACCGCTCGGACGGTCACGGTCGTCGTCGCCTTCCCCACCAGGGCGTTGAAGGATGTGAACTCGATGCCGAACGTGCCGGCGTCCTCGGGCCGGGGCGTCCAGGAGAAGGCGCCTGACGAGAAGGCGGCGTTGGCACTGAAGCTGGCCGTGTTCCCCGCGGGCAGGACGCTCAGGTTGGCCGTGAGGCCGAAGAGCGGATTGCCGTCGGGGTCCGACGCGGAGACCGAGAACGAGAGCGCGTCTCCCGGATTGACGGTGAAGGACGACGGCGCGACGACCACCGGCTCCTGGTCCACGGTCCAGATGGCGTTGTGTCCGGTCGGGAGTCCGGTGAGGTCGACATCGAAGGAGACGATGCCCGAAGCCGCGCCGGCGACGGAGCTGGCGGCGTTCACGCGCTCCCGGGAGGCCGCGAGAAGAAGCGAAGTGTCCTCCGTGGCCGTGGCGCTGATCGTGGTCGTCGACTTCGTCTGCGTGCTGACCAATCCGGTCGAGCTGACGATGGGGCCCTTCAGCGGGGCTTCCGGCGCCAGGATGACGGTTCGCCCGTCGGAGGTAGGCGGCGCAAGGACGGTCGTCGCAGAGGGCGCCGACGTGACGATGATGGTCGTCAACGAGCTGCCCGACTCGTTCAGGGCATTCGTGGCGGTGAAGGTGACCGTGTAGGTCCCCTCTTCACCCGGCTGGGGCGTCCAGATGAGCTCGCCCGTCACCGTTGTCCCGGCAAACGCGACGTTGATGCGCGTCTCGGCGATGCCGCTGATGCCACTCGAGGCGGTGAAGGCGACGAGATAGCTCCCGGCCTCCCCTTGAGCCATCGGCCAGCGGAACGTGCCGCTCGCGAACCCGGGGGCAGCCGTGAAGGTCGCAGCATTGCCGGAGGGAAGCGCCGTCAAATCGGCGGAGAGACCGCTCAGGGCATCCCCGTCGGGATCGCTGGCGCTCACGGTAAAGAGCAGAGTGCCGCCCTCCTCGCCGTCCACGACGGTCGGCGCCACGACCACGGGCGCGCGGTCCTCGTTGTTCACGGAGATCAGGGTCGTCAGCGACGCGACGCCGATTCCCGCCTGCGCGGTGAACGTGACCGAGTAGCTTCCCGACTGCGTGAAGCCCGGGGTCCAGGCGAAGGTGCCGCCGCTGTTGCCCGGATCCGCCGTGAAGGTCGCACCCGAGGGAAGCGACGATGCGACGAGCGACGCGATGGCGTCGCCGTCGGCATCGGAGACCGACACGGCAAAGGAAAGGAGCGCGTTCTCGGCGCCGGTCACCGTGAAGGGACCGGTCACGACGGGAGCGCGGTCGCGGTTCTCGATGGTGAAGTCGGTCGTCGCCGAGGCGCTAAGCGCATTCGCGGCGGTGAACGTCACGGAGTACGTCCCCGCCTGCGTGAAGTCGGGGGTCCAGGCGAACGCTCCGTTCGTGTTCGCGCCGTTCGGCGTGAACGTGGCGCCCGCGGGGAGCGACGCGGAGGTGAGCGATGCGATCGTTTCACCGTCGGGATCGGAAGCGAGGACCGAGAAGGCGATCGGCGTCTGCTCCATCTCAAGGATCGAGGCGGGGGCTGAGACGGTCGGGCGCCGGTCGGGAACGCGATAGCGGGCGACCATCGAGATGTCATCCACATAAACGGTCTGGGGGCTACCGCCCTCTCCGTAGCAGGAGAAGAGCGCGACGTCGTCGCCCTGCTGCGCGAACGGCACCGACTGGAAACCGGAAACCGGCGCGCCATCGATCGAGAGGCTCGTGGTCCGCGTGAGGAAATCGACGCCGATCGTGAACTGCTGCGCGATTCGGTTCGGCTGCGTCACGGGGAGGATCTGGCCGGCGCCGTGCATCCCGTTGTACGAGAGCTGGCGCTGGTGGAGGTACTCCACCGACGCCAGGGTCGCGCCGTTGGAAGCACGAACAGCGAAGGCGATCAGGATGAGCGCTTGGTCGTCCTTGGCCACGGAGCGCCATCGCACCGTCACCTTCTCGGCCGGCGCGGGGGTCGAAGCCGGAAACGCATTCAGCGCCAGCAGGCCCGACGTGTTCACCTGACGAATCTCGACAGGGCGCGAAAGCCCGTCGTACGACGGAACCACCTGCACGGTTCCCGACGCGAGGTCGAGAGTCAGGTAGTCGCCCGCCGGGGCGCCCGGCAGTGTCAGGGTCGGCGGCGAGTTCGGATTGTCGCCGTCGAAATTCGCCGTGAGGGTCACGACGGAAATCGTGTCGCCCGGCATGGCCTGGAGCGCGGCCTTGGCCAAGCTGGGCGAGAGCGAGAGGAAGCACGCGAGAATGAGCGTCAGAAACGCGCCCCTCGATCGAAGCGCGGTCACGCGCCGACTTGGCAGAAGCAGGTAATGCATGGAGCCCCCCCCTATGCAGTGATGGGAATCGCGTGGCGGAAGGAGGAGGCATAGTCCGGCGACCCACCGGCGCTTGACCCCTCGAAGAGATCACCTTACATGATACTCTAAACCCGATACGAATTCAAGCGTTATCGCGTCGCTACCCCTCCCCGGAATAGCGAATCGGATGGCTAGGAGCGGCCGCTTCCCTCGTCCGGATCCCCGTGGCCGAAGAACTGCCGAATTCGATGGGCGATCCGGGGGTACTCGAACCGCGCGAACCGCGCGAGGGCTGGCTTCAGGCCGGGAGAGAAAATGGCGACGCGCTTCTGGGGCACCCAGGTGGAGGCCCAGTAGCGCTTATATTCCCGATCGCCGTGCGACACGAGGAGTCTCGTTCCCTCCGACGCGATACGCCGCGCGACTTCCTGGATCAGGAGCGTCCCCGGGGACACGGAGGCGAACTCCTCGTCGTAGGAGATCGTCACGTCGTAGTAGGCGTCGCGCTCGCGAATCCCCAGGATGAACGAGGCGTCGCGCCCCCCGACCTGGAGGATCGAAAGATCGAGTGTCCCGCGCGCGTTGAACCGTTCCGCCACGTCGGCGTAGAAGCGGCGGTGGTAGTCCTGGAGCGCCTCGCCATCCTTCGCCTTCCAGCTTCGTGCGTAGATCTGAAAGATTCGATCGCGCTCGAAGAGCGACTCGAAGAGAGTCTTGTAGGGAGGCTGCCTCGTCCGCCGGAACGAGATACTCGCCGACGTCACCGTCATGTCCGGCGCTGTC
>JANOOP010000281.1:0-9353 GCA_031421415.1 Candidatus Eiseniibacteriota bacterium | reverse complement strand
AGGCCGCGCCGGTCGCGGCGGACTCGGCCCTAGCGATGCCCGCCGTCGCGGATAAGTCCGCGGCGCCCGCCCTCCGCGACACGACCCTCCGCGGCTCGACGCTTCGCGACGTGAAGCCATTTCTGGTCATGGCGCGATCGGCGATCGTCCCGGGGTGGGGACAGGTGTACAATCGACAGCCGCTCAAAGCCGTGCTCGTCGTCGCGGGCGAGGGGTTCCTGACCTACAATATCTTCCAGGAACTTCAGCGGCAGAACGACGCGATCGACCGGCTGGCGGCCACGGTCGCGGGCACGCCGGAGTACGATGCCGCGGTGGCGGATGAGCTGACGCATCGCAATCGCAAGATCGACTGGATTTGGTGGACCGCCGCCGCGCATCTGCTCCAGATGGCCGACGCGTACGTGGATGCCCACTTTCTCAACTTCGACGCGGAGTTCGGACCGGCCGACGAGCGGTCGGACTCCCGGGGCGCCCCGCGCCTCAGCCTTTCCCTGAACGTACGATTCTGAGCCACCACGAATGAGCCATCGCGACCACATCCGAAACTTCTGCATCATCGCCCACATCGACCACGGGAAGTCGACGCTCGCCGATCGTCTGCTCGAGCTGACCGACACGATTCCGAAGTCGAAGATGAAGGCGCAGGTCCTCGACAATATGGACCTGGAGCGCGAGAAGGGGATCACCATCAAGTCCCACGCCATCGCCATGCGCTACCGCGCGGCGAACGGCGAGGACTACACGCTGAACCTCATCGACACGCCCGGCCACGTCGACTTCACGTACGAGGTCTCACGTAGCCTCGCCGCGTGCGAGGGCGCCATCCTGGTGGTGGACGCCTCCCAGGGCGTGGAGGCGCAGACGATCTCCAACCTCTACCTCGCGCTCGAGCAGAAGCTGACCATCGTGCCGGTGATCAACAAGGTCGACCTTCCGGCCGCGATGCCGGACGAGGTCGCCCTCGAGACGGCGCATCTCCTTCACGGCGAGCCCGAGGACTGCGTGCGCGTCTCGGCGAAGGAGGGGAAGAACGTGGCCGCCGTGCTCGAGGCGATCGTGGCCCGCATCCCTCCGCCTCCCGACAAGGGCGACGGCACCCTTCAGGCGCTCATCTTCGATTCGGTCTTCGACCAGTACCGGGGCGTCATCGTCAACGTCCGGCTCATGCGCGGAGCGATCCGCGCCGGGGACCACATCCGGTTTCACTCGACCGACCGGAGTTACGAGGTGCTCGAGGTGGGTGTCCTCCGGCTGGGATACGAGGCCCGCGAGGAACTCGTGTCGGGCGACGTCGGGTACGTGATCGCCAACGTGAAGGTCGTGTCGGACGCGCGCGTGGGCGATACGATCACCTCGGCCGAAGATCTCGCACCCGAGGCGCTCCCCGGCTACCGGCCGGTGAAGCCGATGGTCTTCTCGGGGCTCTATCCGATCGAGGCCGAGTCGTACGAGGACCTGAAGGAATCGCTGGAGAAGCTGCAGCTCAACGACGCGTCGCTGACCTACGAGCCGGAAACATCGCTCGCGCTCGGTTTCGGCTTCCGGTGCGGATTCCTGGGGCTCCTCCACCTCGAAATCGTGCAGGAGCGCCTGACGCGCGAATACGGCCTCGATCTCATCGCCACGGTCCCCAGCGTGAAGTATCACGTGCTGAAGACGAACGGCGATCTCCTGATGGTGGACAACCCGGCCCTCATGCCGCCCGCGAACCTCATCGAGACGATCGAGGAGCCGTACGTGAGGGTGCAGATCGTGGTCCCGACCGAGTACGTCGGGAACATCATGCAGCTCGTCCAGGACCGGCGCGGCATGTTCACCGGCATGGAATACCCGAGTCCCGAGCGAGCGCACCTGGGATACGAGATTCCGCTCGCCGAGATCGTGCTCGACTTCTACGACCGGCTCAAGTCGATCAGCCGCGGTTACGCCTCGCTCGACTACGAGATGGCCGGGTTCAGGCCGGCCGAGCTCGTGAAGATGGAGCTTCTCCTGAACGGCGAACCGGTGGACGCCCTCTCGATGATCGTCCACCGGGAGAAGTCGCACGACTGGGGCCGCACGATCGCGTCGAAGCTGAAGGAACTCATCCCGCGTCAGATGTTCCCGATCGCTATCCAGGCGGCCATCGGAAACCAGGTCGTGGCGCGCGAGACGATCTCGGCATTGCGGAAAAACGTGATCGCTAAGTGTTACGGCGGCGACATAAGCCGGAAGCGAAAGCTCCTGGAAAAGCAGAAAGAGGGAAAAAAGCGGATGAAGCAGGTCGGAACCGTCCGCGTGCCCCAGGAGGCGTTTCTGGCCGTCCTGAAGGTGGAACGCTAGGGCGGCGCCTGCCGTCCGCGACGCACGAGCATGGCCGACACCGCCGCCGCGACGACCCGTGTGCGCTCCCGGGCCAAGTCGGCCTTTCGCGAGTACTTCGAGGCACTCGTTCTGGCGGTGGTCCTCACCATCGTTGTCCGAGGCCTCGTCATCCAGGCCTTCCGGATCCCCACGAGCAGCATGGAGGAGACGCTTCAGATCGGCGATTTCCTCTTCGTGAACAAGATGGTCTACGGCTCGGAGATCGACATCGGCGTGGCGGGGCACCAGCTCGTCTACCACCGCTTTCCGGCGATCCGCGAACCGAGGCCGGGCGACGTGATCGTCTTCCGCTTTCCCGACGCGCCGGAACGCGACTTCATCAAGCGCTGCGTCGCGCGGGGGGGCCAGACGGTGGAACTCCGCGACAAGGTCCTCTACGTGGACGGGCAGGCGCAGGAGGAGTCGCACGTGGTCCACAAGGACCCGCGTGTTTTCCCGCGAGAGACGAGTCCCCGCGACAACTTCGGCCCGTACGTGGTCCCGCAGGGGCAGCTCTTCATGATGGGGGACAACCGGGACAACAGCCTCGACAGTCGCTTCTGGGGCGGATTGCCGCGGACCCTCGTGAAGGGGCAGGCGATGATTCTCTACTGGTCGTGGGACGCCGACCGCCGGATGCCGCGCCTGAGCCGGCTCCTCCATCCGGTCCGCTGACCTCCCACGCGCGGAGCGCGTCATGAGATTCGGCCTCTACATCCACATCCCCTACTGCCGGAGCATCTGCCCCTACTGCGCGTTCGCGACCGCGCCGCTCCATCACGCCGAGCCGGAGCGGTTTCTGGCGGCGCTCGATCGGGAGCTGGCGGCGGCGCGCGCGGCGGACGGACCGTGGTCCCGCCCAGTCACGATCTACGTCGGCGGCGGCACGCCCACGGCGCTCGACGAGCGGACGCTGCGCCAATTCCTCGCCTGGGTCCGGGCGTCGTTCGATCGCTCCGCCCTCCGCGAGTGGACGGTCGAGGCGAATCCCGAGGGGCTGACCGACGAGAAGCTGGCGCTCCTCCTCGAGGCAGGCGCGGGACGGCTGAGCCTCGGCGTCCAATCGCTGGAGGCGCCGGTGCTGAAGTCGCTCGGACGGATCCACAGCGCGGAGAAGGCGCTCGACGCGATCGACCGCGCCCGCCGCGCCGGTTTCTCGATGATCTCGGCCGATCTCATCGTGGCGGTGCCGGGAGAGACGACGGAGGGAATCGCGCGCGGCGTGGAGGCGATCGTGGAGCGGGGCGTGACGCATCTCTCGGCCTACAGCCTCCAGGTGGAGCCGAACACGCCGTTCGAGGCGAAGGTGGCGCGCGGCGCGCTGGTGCCGCCGGGCGACGACGCGGCCGCGGATCGCTACGCGCTCCTCGACTCGCTTCTCCTCCCGCGTGGATTCCGGCACTACGAGGTCTCGAACTACGCGATCCCCGGTTCCGAATCGCGCCACAACGAGGGGTACTGGATGCGCCGCCCCTACCTCGGCCTCGGTCCCGGAGCACACTCCTTCGACGGAACGAGGCGCTGGGCGAACGAGCACGACACGCGGCGATACCTGGAGCGCGTCGAGGCGGAAGGGGTGCCCCGCGACGACCTCGTCACGCTCGATCCGCGGGCCGCCGTCGAGGAAGAGGTGTTCCTGGCGCTCCGTCGCGATCGCGGGATGCGGCTCACGCGGCTCCGCGCACTGGCGGGCGAGACGGTGGATGCGTGGGTGGCCTGGGGAGTCGAGGCCGGCGCGCTGCGAGTCGATCCGCCCGGTCGGGTTCGGCCCACGGCGCGCGGACTCCTCACCGCCCACGAGATGGCCTCCGAGCTCTTCGTCCGGATGGGGGAAGGGACGCGAAGCCGAGCGAATCCGACGCACCGGCAATCGGATACGGCGCCTTCGGCGGGGCCCGACTTGACACCCCCGGGCCCCCCTGATAGCGTCGGCGTCGATTAGCACTGTAGGCTTTCGAGTGCCAGACGGCTCCCCCAAACGCCGAGGACCGAACGCGACTTCCATGACCCCGCCATCCCTCGACATTTTGGACGAGCGGCTCCGCCGCATTCTGACGTTCGTCGTGGAGAGCCACGTCTCCAGCGGCGAGCCGATCGGCTCCCAGTACGTGCGCGCCGCCTATCATCTGAGCATCTCCCCGGCGACGATCCGGAACGCCATGCAGCAGTTGGAAGAACTGGGCCTCCTCTCCCATCCGCACACGTCGGCCGGCCGGGTGCCGACCGAGCAGGGATACCGCTACTACGTCGATCACCTCATGCGTCCCGAATCGCTCACGCCGGCCACGCGCCGCGCGCTCGACGAGGCGATCGACGACGCGAGCCTCGCCGGAGCGCTCGACGAACGGTTGCCGCCGGCGCTCGCGCACGCGGCCCGCCAGCTCGCGGTCGTCTCGGTCCGTCCCCGCGATTCCTCGCGGGTTCACCGCTTCGAACTCGTCGGACTCGAGGGCGGAGAGCTTCTCGTGGCCGTCGGCATCGAGGGGGGACCGCTGGGGACGACCACCTGGCATCCCGCGGCGCCGGTCGAGCCGACCGCGGTTCGGGGCGCCGAGGCGTGGGTTCGAGCCTCGCTCCCCGTCCCGGGCGCGGCGGGACTCGACGCGCTCGCGATCCGCGCGCGCACGGAGGCCCGGCCGGAGCACACGGCCATCCTCGAGGCGGCGCTCCATCTCGCCGCGCGGCTCGTCACCGGCATGGAGCAGCCGGCGGTTCGTCTCGGAGGCACTGAGCACATCGCGGCGCAACCCGAGTTCCAGACGCCCGACACGCTTCGCCCGCTCGTGACCGTGCTCGCCGAGCGCGAGCATCTGGCGCGCGCGCTCGAGTCGTTCGCCGCGGCCTACCTGCCCCAGGTATCGATCGGCCACGAACACATGCCGGCCGCCATCCAGTCGTGCTCCATCGTCGGCATGGCGGTCGCCATCGGCCCGTCGCGCGCGGTGATCGGGCTGATGGGACCGGTGCGGATGCCCTACCGCCGCGTCTTCGCACTCCTCTCCTACGTCGGAGTGCGGCTGGCGCCGGGGAGGGACTCGTGAAGAAGAGGCATCATGACTCGCCGGGCGCGCCACCCGAGGAGAAGGGGGGCATGCCGCCCCCCGCAGCGGCTGGCGAGATGTCCGCCGCCGCGGCTCCGGCGGATGCCGACGGCGACACGCAGGCGGAACTGGACCGCCTCCGCGCCAGGGAGGACGAGTTGCTCCGCGCGCTCGCGGAGTTGCAGAACGTGAACCGCCGGCGAAAGCAGGAAGCCGAGTCGGCGCTCCGCTTCGCCGCGGAGCCATTCCTCCGTGAGCTCCTCCCCGTGCTCGACGATTTCGAGCGGACGCTCCGCGCGCTCCCCGCGGGGGACGATCCGTTCCGCGCCGGCGTCGTGCTGGTCCACGACCGCCTGGCGAAAATCCTGAGTAAGGAGGGACTCGAGCCGATTCGTCCTCAGGGCGAGCGGTTCGATCCGGAGTTGCACGACGCCATTGCGCAGCTCCCGATTCCCGGCGCCGAGCCCGGCACGATCGTCGAGGTCGCGATTCCCGGATACCGCTACCGCGACCGCGTCCTTCGCCACGCGAAGGTCGTCGTCGCCGCGGAAGGCGATTCGGCGTCGGAGCCGACGGCCGCCCCCGCGTCGCGCGGAGCCGCGGGCCCCGACGCTCCCGAGTCCGGCGATGGCCTATGAGCGCGAAGCGCGACTTCTACGAGGTACTGGGCGTCGAGCGCGGGGCGAACGCCGAGGCAATGAAGAAGGCCTATCGGAAGCTGGCGCTCCAGTATCACCCGGACAAGAATCCCGGTGACAAGCAGGCCGAGGAGCGCTTCAAAGAGGTCGCCGAGGCGTACGACGTTCTCAGCGACGAGGAGAAGCGCGCGCGCTTCGATCGCTTCGGACACGCGCCCGCCGGAGCGCCGAGCGGGGGCGGCGGTTTCGAGGGTCAACATGGATTCGATCTTTCCGATGCGCTCCGCGCCTTCATGCGCGACGCCGGCGGTTTCGGCGACATGTTCGAGGGGGAGTCCCCGGGGCGCGGCGGCCGCGAACGGCGAGGGAGCACGCTGGAGCTGCGGCTTCGGCTCACGCTGGAGGAGATCGCGACCGGCGTGGAGAAGCGCGTCAAGGTGCGCCACATGCGCCCCTGCGCGACCTGCACGGGTAGCGGCGCGAAGAGCGGCTCGGGGAAGAAGACCTGCACGGTCTGTCGCGGCGCGGGCCAGGTCCGCACCATGCAGCGCTCCATCTTCGGGCAGGTGATGAGCGTGATGACCTGCGAGCGTTGCCGCGGGGAGGGAAGCATCATCGATTCCCCCTGCCCGACCTGTTCGGGCGAGGGGCGCATCCGCCAGCAGTCGGAAATCTCGATCAAGGTGCCCGCCGGCGTCTCGAGCGGGAACTACCTGCCGCTCTCGGGTATGGGCGACGTCGGCCCCCGCGGAGGGCCGGCAGGCGATCTCATCGCTCACATCGAGGAGTCGGAGCATCCACTCTTCCTCCGGAACGGCGACGACCTGATCGTCGAGTTTCCGATCAGCATGGCGCGAGCCGCGCTCGGCGGGAAGGTTGAGGTGCCGATTCTGGGCGGCGGCCGCGCGGCCATCGACGTCCAGGCGGGGTCGCCGAGCGGAAAGCTCCTTCGCCTGCGCGGGAAGGGAATGAAGAGTCTGCAGCGCTCCGGCACGGGAGATCTCCTGGTCCGGCTCGTCGTGGCCGTGCCGCCGAAGCTCTCCGAGAAGGCGAAGAAGCTCCTTCACGAACTCGACGCGCTCCCCGAATCGAAGACGCCTCCCCCTCGGCGCCCGGACGCCGGGGACGACGGACGCTGAGGGGCGAGTGCGCGGCGCGCGCCGTCCCGACACGCTCTTCTGGGCCGACGCCTCGCGCATCGCGGGGAATCGGCTCTCCCTCGACCCCGATGAATCGCGTCATCTCCTGCGAGTCTTCCGCGCGGAGCCGGGCACGCCCTTCGAGGCGACAGACGGTGCGGGAACCCGCTATCGCTGCCGCCTCTTGGAAGAGCACCTAGGCGAGGCTCGCGCCGAGATCGTGGAGCGGGTAGAGGGTGTGGGAGAAATCGCCGCGGCGATTCATCTCCTCGTCGGGCTCCCCGACATCCGCGCCGCGGAGACGATTGTCGAGCACGCGGTTCCGCTCGGCGCGGCCTCCATCCACTTCGCGGTCTGCCGGCGGAGCGGCCTCGACGAACTCGGCGCGGCGAAGCTGGAGCGGCTGGAGCGAATCGCGATCGCGGGCGTGAAGCAGTCGCTGCGGTCACGGCTCCCGGTCCTCGGCACCGCGGCTAACCTGCAGACAGCCCTCGAGGCGGCGCGACCGGGCCACCGGTTCGTGGCCGACCCCTCCTCCGGGGATGCCGAGCTGGTGCTTCCGGGTGGGGCGTCGCAAACCGCCATAACCGTTGCCGTTGGGCCGCCCGGAGGCTTCGACGAGGGGGAGGAAGCGGCGTTGCTGGCGGCGGGATTTCGACCGATCTCTCTTGGTCCCAGCCGGTTAACCACTGAAACCGCCTCCATCGCTCTTCTATCGATGATCCGCAACACAATCATTGTCAATGAGTTGCGAGGTATTTGACAAATCGAGAACCTCGGGGTATCTTCTTTAGCGTTAGGCGAATGCTGCCCACCTACGTGGGCAGCTTGCATTTCACGCCAAACCCACGTGAGGAGGCGATACACAGGATGCCCGGCATCAGGGTCAAAGAAGGCGAGTCCTTCGAGAGTGCCCTCCGCCGGTTCAAGAAGAAATGCGAGAAGGCTGGAGTTCTCGCGGATCTGCGGCGTCATCAGCACTTCGAGAAACCGAGCGAGCGGAAAAAGCGGAAGCTAAATGCCGCTAAGAGAAAAATGATGGCTCGGATGAAGGTGGCCGACTAAGGCCGGCTTCGCCGAGTGGCAAACCCGACGGGAAACCGGCCTGAGCCGGTTTCCCGTTCGTCTCCTGGGCCGGCGACCGGCTCGGCCCCTCACCCCCGGAACGATTGCCATTAACGACAGCCTATCGCGCCACCTTTCCGAGCGCCTCGACGCGCCTGGCCGGGACGGCGCCCGCGATCACGCCGAAAGCGTCCTCGAGTTCCAGGTCGCACTCGACGCCATTGCGGGCCGCTGCCGTTCCACGCCGGGACGCGATCACGTGCGCGGCCTGCGCCCTTTGGCGCGGGTCGAGCAGGCGCATGGCGAGCAGGTCGTCTACGCCGACCTCCTGGCCGCGCATGCCGTCGCGGATCCGCCACCGACCATCGCGCCCCCCGACGTGCGGGCGCTGCTCGATCGGCTTCGCCACGAGGGAGCGATGCTTCGTGGCGAGGAACTCTGGTCGCTGGCGACGCTCCTGGAGCAGGCCGGGCTGGTGGCCGCTTGGCGCGCGCGCGGCGGGAAGGGTTACGAAGGCCTGGGGCGGTTGCTAGACGGGCTCGATCCGCTGGACGGTTTGCGGCGCGACCTGGTTCGCGCCATCGACCCGTCGGGCACGGTGAAGGACGATGCCACCTCCGAGCTCTCGCGCGTTCGCCGCTCCATTCGCGCGCTGCGGGAGCGGATCGCGAATCGCCTTGAATCGGTGCTTCGCTCGCTGGGCCTCGGCGAGAGCTTCGTGACGCTCCGAGAAGGGCGCTACGTGGTCTCCGTGCCGAGCGGGAATCGCCGATCGGTGCCGGGCCACGTGCTGGGGCACTCGGGCTCGGGAGCGAGCGTCTTCGTGGAACCGCGCGACGTCGCGGAGGCGAACGAGGAGCTGGCCGATCTCGAGATCGACGAGATGCGCGAGGTGGAGAGGATTTTGCGCGAGCTGTCGCTGCGCGCGCATCGCGACCACCCGGCGTTGGAGCGGAACTTCGCGATCCTCGCCCGCCTCGATGGGGCCGAGGCGGTCGTTGCGTGGGCGCGCGAGTCGGGCGCGACGATGCCCGAGCTTTCGGACGACGCGGAACGCGTGCTGGAGTACCGCGCGGCGCGTCACCCGATTCTGGTCGAGCGCCACCGGCGGGGCGAGATGGGCC
>JANOOP010000280.1:0-2175 GCA_031421415.1 Candidatus Eiseniibacteriota bacterium | reverse complement strand
GGCGGCGGCTGGCGCGCCGTTCACGCGCGTCCTGCTCACCTCCTCCGGGAGCGAGGCGATCGACGCCGCGATCAAGGTGGCGATCGCCTACCAACGCGCCTTGGGGCGCGGGAATCGGACCGCGATCCGCTCGTTGAGCGGCCACTACCACGGCGCCACGCTCGGCGCACTCGGCGTGACCGGGTGGGCGGAGCGGCGGGCGCCGTGGGAGGTGGCGCTTGGGCCGCGGCTGGAGGGGCTCCCCCCTGGTGGCGCGGAGAAGGGTGGCCGCGAGGCTGCCGCGTTCATCGCGGAGACAATCCCGACAGCGGGGCTCGGTGTCGAGATGCCGCGCCCCGGTGCGCTGGCCGAGCGGCGCGCGCGCTGCGACGCGGCGGGAGCGCTCTGGATCGCCGATGAAGTACTGACCGGGTTTGGCCGAGTCGGCTCGCTCTTCGCATGGCGGCGCCTGGCCGACGGGCGGGCGGAGGACGCCGGAGCCGTTCCCGACCTCGTGGTGTTCGGAAAGGGAGCGGGGGCCGGGTTCGCTCCGCTTGCCGGCGTGCTGATAGCGGCCCACGTGGCGAAGGTGCTCGAGTCGGCGCCGGGACGAGGGGGTGGCGCGCTGGTGGAGCACCAGCAGAGCTACGGGGGAAATCCGATCGCCGCCGCGGTAGGGCGCGCCGTGCTCCGCGCGATCGGAGCTGGTGGAGTGGGCGGATATCACGATCGCGCCCGAGGGATGGAGGGGGAGCTGCGCGCGGCGCTGGCGCCATCGGCTGCCCTGGTGAATTCGGCGATCGACGGCCTTGGGATGCTGGCGGGATTCGGCGTCGCGGAAGGAGCGCGTGGTGGAGCGACTGGAATCATCCGCGCGGCGGCGGCCCGCGGGCTCCTGCTTCACGCCGCCGGCTCGAGCCGGGTGGTGGTCGCGCCGCCGCTCGCCATGACCGAAGCGGATTGGAGCGAACTAGGCGAGACGCTGAACGCGGCGGTTCGGGGTGAGGGCTCGGGCTAGAACTTGATCGCGACCGTGTACCCCGCCCAGACGGCCGCAAGCCCAAGAACCACCTGGGCCGCGATGTTGGCGACGGCCCCGATGGGGTTTCCGTCCCGGGCCAGCACGAGCGTCTCCCACGCGAACGCGGAGTAGGTGGTGAATCCCCCGCAAAATCCGATGAGAACGGCCGCCCGCAGATTGGCGGAGACCATCACCCGCTCCAGCGTCACCGCCGCCAGCAGTCCGACCAGAAACGATCCGATCACGTTGACCGCGAGCGTGCCGTATGGGAACGTTGGTCCGGAGAAGCGCTGAACCGCGCCCTGCAGGCCGTATCGGGCGATGGTTCCCGCAAGGCCGAAGAAACCGATGAGGAGTACGCGCATGACGCGAGGACGATACGCCATTTTCAGCGGCGCCGCCGCACTTCTGTGCCTGGCCGGGCTACTCGGCATCGGCTGCGCGACGGGAAGCGCCGTCCGCACGACCGACTCCAATCCGACCTACGAGGCGCTCCGGGACGGAGGCCTTGCCATCGTCAGCATCACGGTGAAGGAGGAAGTGGAGCAGGTGCGGCCGCCGCTGAACGCGGCGCTGGAGCGAGTGCTCCGCGAGACGCGCCCCGATCTCCGCGTCCAGACCTCGGACGCGACCCGCGAATCGCTAGGGCTCCCGGAATATCGCCGTCTCCTCGCTGCCTATCAGCTGCAGGGGAAACTCGCCGCAGCCGATCGCAACGCGCTTGCCTCGCGGCTTCGTGGGGGCGCCCGCTTCGCGCTCCTTGCGCGCGTGGACAAGGACGTCGTCCGCCTGCCGCCTAACCGGACCTCTTCGTCCCTCCGGTATGGCGCGGCGTCGCCGAGCTTCGGCAACCAATCGGCAAGCCGCGATGCGCGAATCCGGATGGCGATCTACGACCTCGAGACGGGCGCGGAAGCGTGGGTCGCTGTCTACACCAGTTCCACGGACAACACGCCCGCCGACAGCGTGTCGCGACCTCCGGCCGTGCTCCTGCTTCCGCTTCTCACCGTTCCAACGGAGGGGCGCTTCGAACCTCTTCCGGAGAGACCGAGTTTGGCTCGTGCGCTCATCGAGGGATTCCGAGCTTTCGCGGCCGATCTACCCGGACCGCCGCCACAGCCCGCGGCCGCGGTACGGTAGCCCCCGGGAATGAGGCTGGAATGAAGTTACATCTA
>JANOOP010000279.1:0-13174 GCA_031421415.1 Candidatus Eiseniibacteriota bacterium | reverse complement strand
TGCAGTCCGAAGAAGCCATCGAGGTCGATCGAGCCCGCGGAGCCGCTCCAGCGACGCGAGATAGTCGCGGTGATTTCCGTACGGCGGATCGATCACCACGGTGCCGAGTCCCGAGACGAGATCTCCCGCGATCGCCGTCCTCGACGTCTCCTCGTGGAATACCAGGTGCGCGCGGGAATGGCCCGGCGTCTCGAGGGCGCGGAGGCGGCGCGGATGGCGGCCAGGGAGGTCGATGACATCGCCGTCGCGAAGCGCCCGATCGATTTTCACGCGCGCGGCGACCCCCTCGTGCGCCCAGACGGGCGCCTGATAGCGGCTCCGCGCCGCGTCCACCCCGGCAATGTGGTCGGGGTGTTGGTGCGTCAGGAGGATCGCCAGGACGCGACCTCCCGGGCCGAGCGCCTGGCGCACCACCATGTCGAGCGTCTCCTGCTCTTCCGGATCGGCGCTCCCCGGATCGACGATGACAACATCTCCATCGCCCACGACCACCGCGTTGGTGTGGGTCGCGGGGAGAATCGTCTCGCTCCGAAGCGGCGCCATGACGATCCCCGGGCGGACCTCGACCTGCCGCGACGGGATTCCGTTCGCTTCGGGAATCGCGTGGAGCCGGGCCGGAAGATCATGCCCTCCGTGGGCCAGGACGCGGATCGTGTAGAGGGTCGGCATGGCGAGGACGATCTGGTCGCTGTCCCAGAGGCGCAGCGCCTCGCGCGGGTCGATCCAGCCGCCCAGCTCCAATTCCCCCGGCCAGACGTCGACCGCGGGCATCGCGGGGAGATCGATGAGAAAGAAGTTGGTGTTGAAGCGCGCGCGGCTGAAGTGCGGCGTGATCCAGCGACCGCACCAGACGTAGGGCGACGGGTCGAAGCGCAAGCCCCACGACGCGACGGTCGGCCAGAATTCCATCGAGCCGCCCAAGACCTCGCCTCGGACCCTGCGCTGCTCCCCCAGATCGGGGGGCGTGCCAACGAATCCGACCAGAAGCCCGGTCTCCTCGAACAATTCCCGCGCGGCGCAGCGCAACATTATTTGAATGTTCGCCGCCTCGTCGGAGCCGAGCGCGCCGTCCTCTCGCGCATGGCGGCCGCCCGGAAACGAATGGAAGCCGCCCAAGAAGGGATTCGCCTCCGACCTCCGCACCCACAACAGCCGAAGCGCTCCATCCCCGCCGTCGCCGCGGCAGATGACGATGGTGCTGGCAGCGGGGCGAAGCGGGAGATGGCGCGCATCGCTCATTCGACCAGCACCGGCGGCACGACTTCGCGCAAGGCGCGGATGTGGCCCGGTCCGGTTCCACAGCAGCCGCCTACCACCAGCGCGCCGCGGCGGAGCCACGACATGGCCTGAGCGGCGAACCACTCGGGAGTCTTCTCGTCGTCGTGACGCCAGGTGCCGTGGTCGAAGTCGGGGTGCCCGGCGTTCGGATAGCAGCCGATCGGCGTCTGCGTCTCGCGCGCCATCGTTTCCAGGCAGCGCTCGGCGGTCTCGGCCGGCACGCAGTTGACCAGGATGGCGTCGGGATGGAAGTCGTCCACCGCGCGGACCGCGTCGTCCAGCCCCTCGCCGCTCCAGATCTCCCGCTCGCTCCGTGCAATGAAGGAGACGAAGACAGGGAGCCCGGTCGCGACGGCCGCGCGCGTCGCCACGACCGCCTCGGTAATCGAATTCATCGTCTCGACGAGAAGGAGGTCCACCCCGGCCGCGGCAAGTCGCGCCGCCTGAATTCCATGCTCGGCCGCGGCGACATCGAATTCGGGGGCCAGTTCGGGTTGATAGCAGTCCTCCAGCGGCGCCATCGCCCCGGCGATCCAGACTTCCCTCCCCCGCACGACGGCCGCGCGCGCCTGGCGCGCCAGATCGACCGCAAGACGGGTTAGCCGAACGGCCTCCGCTTCCTTCCGGCCGGCGCGGCGCATCGTGCGCGCCGTCGTCCGGAAGGTGTTGGTCGTGATCACGTCGGCGCCCGCGCGCAGATAGTCCTCGTGGATCGCCCGCACAACCTCGGGGGCATCCAGGAGCGCCTGGGCGCTCCAGAGCGGGAGCGGCGATTTCACTCCGCGGCGGTCGAGCTCCGTGCCCATGGCGCCGTCGAGGATGAGGATTTCGCCGCGGATGAGGCGCGCCTGAAGCGGAGTGTAGGACGGCGGCGAATCGGGCGAGCGCATGGTCTCAGCCCTCCACGGTGAGGTCTTCGCTGGGATTGAAGCCGTGGATCTCCATCAGCTCCTCGATCACGGATCTCCGTCTCTTCAAGATCGAGGTCATCGAGGAGTAGCCGTATCGGAGGATCCGCTCCCGCTCCCGCGACGACATGGCGCTGTGGAGGAAGAGCATCACTTCCGAGGACGACGGCTCGATCCGGTAGATCTTCACGTGGGGGTACTCGACCTGGTAGCGACGGATCTCGCCGTCCAGGCGGACGCGCGTCTCGATCCGGGTCGCTTGATCGTGGATGAACGACATTCCCTTCTCCCGGATTCGCGCGCACTTGCCGTCGCGCCGCGGGATGCAAACGACCGATTGATCGTTCGAGATGTTGATCATGGGGTTGATGACCAGGACGGTCGACGCCCCCGCCTTGATCGCCACGTCCAGGTGCGCCACCCTGCCGACCGAGCCGTCGATGTAGTCGCGCCCTTCGATCTTCACCGGGCGAAAGAAGAGGGGAATGGCGGAGGAAGCCGCCACCGCGATCGAGAGCGGAATGCTATCTCCATCGGCGTTCGAGAAGAGCCGCCGCGTGCCAAGGTCCAGATCGGTCGCCGGGATGAAGAGTTCCCGGTTCAGATCGGCGAACGAGTCGGTCTTCCCGTGCGCGGCCAGCACCTTCGAAAAGAATTTCTCGTAGAACTCGAGCGCGAAGATTCCCGCCGGAAGCTGCTCCTCGATCCAGTGCATGAACTCGAAGGGAGAGGGGCGCACGCCGGTTCGGACGCAATTCACGAAGTACGCGGGCACCGAGAAGAGGACGTTGAAGAAGGAGGTGATAATCCCCCACCGGTTCGCGACGTACATGTCGCCGCGCTTGAACTGAAGGGCGGGATCGGAATCGGTCAGGAGCGCCCAGTAAATCTTTCGGGCCGGGATGCCCTTGGCCAGGAGCGCCGAGACGGAGGCGCCGGCGCTCACCCCGATGTAGAGATCGAAGCCGGTGGAAGAGAAATCGAGCCCCAGGTAGTCGTCGAGGGCGGCGAGGCAGCCGATTTCGTAGAAGGCTCCGGTCAGTCCGCCGCCGGAGAGACTGAGCGCGATCTTGCGGGGGGGGGAAGTCATGCGGGAGGAGAATACCGCAATAAGCCCCTCAGAATCCGGTCTGAAAGTCGGGGGAAGGCGACATCGAGGACGGCGAGGAAGCGATGCATTCGCGGCAGGTAGATCTCGGCCGGATGGCGCTCCAGCGCGCGCGCAATGGCCCGCGCCACGACCTCCGGGGAGAGAATCACTCCCGCCGGGCCACACCCAAGCGCGCGACCGCGTCCTGCCTTGTCGAGGAACGCGGTCTCCACGGCGGCCGGCAAAATGGTCGTCACTCGCACGCCGCGGGGAGCCAGTTCCCGGCGCCACGCTTCCGTCAGGCCCACCAGCGCGAATTTGGTGGCCGAGTAGTAGCCGTAGTAGGGGACGGCCACGCGCCCCGCGAACGATCCTACCGTCACGAGCGCCCCCTTCGACTTCAGGAGCGCCGGCAGCGCCGCCCGCGTGATCCAGATCGGGCCGAGGAGGTTCGTCTCCACCTGCTCCGTGATCTCGGCGTCGGTCGCCTCCTCGACGCCCTTCAAGTGAGCGAGTCCGGCATTGTTGACGAGCGCGTCGATTCGGCCGAACCGCTCGAGCGTCGCCGCGACGGCGCGCACGGCCTCTTCGGGCCGGCGAAGGTCGCCAGGCACGACGTGCGACTCTCCGCCGGCGCGAAGCACCGCCTCCGCCGTCTCGCGGAGAAGCGGCTCCTGCCTGCCCTGGAGTGCCACGCGCGCGCCGGCCGCTCCCAGGCGCGCCGCCGCCGCGCGGCCGATGCCGCCCGAGGCGCCGGTCAGGAGAACCACGGCGCCGCGAAGTTTCACGCCCGGCGGCTTCCGGCCATGGCCAGCGAGTGCACGCCGGCTTCGGTCGTGGCCGCCGGCGCCCCGGTGGGGCTCAGGTGACGGACGAACCAGTCGCGCATGATGTGGAGCCGGGCGACACGGCGCGTCGGCCTGCCCATTCGCGAGAGCCCGTGGCTTTCGTCGGGATAGAGGACCAACTCCACCTCCCGCTTCAACCACTTGAGCGACTTGTAGAGCATCTCCGCCTCGCCGACGGTGCAGCGGAGGTCCTGCATGCTGTGTGTGATCATGAGCGGCGTCCGGATCTTCTCCACGTACGCGAGCGGCGATTGCTCCCAGAGAATCGGCGCGAACGTCCACGGCTCGGCGCCGAATTCGCCGACGCTGGAGCCGCTGATGTCGTCGGCCAGGAGGAGCGTCGGGATCGTCGTCACGCAGCGCTGCGTCAGCGCGGCCTTGAAGCGGTCGGTGTGCCCCACGACCCAGGTCGTCATGTAGCCGCCATAGGAGCCGCCGGTCACGCCGAGGCGCGTCGGATCGATCTCCGGATGGCGGCGGAGCGTCTCGTCCACGGCCAGCATGAGGTCGTCGAAGGCGGGCGCGGCCCAGTTCCCGACGATCGCCTGGGTGAACGCCTCGCCGTACCCTTGCGAACCACGCGGGTTCGAGAAGAGGACCGCCGTCCCCATGTTCGCGAAGACCTGGAACTCGTGCATGTAGGTGGCGCCGTATTGCGCCCGCGGCCCGCCGTGGATTTCCAGGATCATCGGGAGCTTCTGCCCTGCCGGAACGGACGGAGGCTTCATCAGCCAGGCCTGCACGCGGTGCCCCTGCGGCGCGTCGATCCAGATCTCCTCGGGCTCCACGATCGAGAGGCCGGCGAAGAAATCGCGGTTCGGCTCCCAGAGATCGGTCCTGGCTCCGGTCGCGCCGTCGAGACGCGCGATCGTCCCGGCGGTGGTGAAGCTGTTCCAGACGATCAGAAGGTCGTCGGCATTCCGCCCCCGGGCCAGCGCCATCACCTGGATCGCGCCATTCGTCACGGGACGGGTGGCGCCGCCGGCGGCGGGGACGGCGAAGAGGTGCGTGGAGCCGTGATCGGAGACTGCGAAGTAGATCGACTTCCCGTCGCGCGACCAGGTCGGGGCGCCTCCCCCGTGCATGTCGTGGAGGTCGCCGATCGTGGCGTCCTGGGCGATCCGGTCCAGATCGGGCGTGAGATCGCGCGGCGCCCCGCCCGAGACCGGCGCGACCCAGACGTGGTGATTCCAGATTCCCCACCAGTCATCGGCGCGGTCGTGGCCGATGAAGGCGATCGACTTCCCATCGGGCGACCAGGAAGGGCCGTACCCCACGCCGGGTCCCGGAGTGAGATTGCGCGGCTCGCCACCCGACGCCGCGACGACGAAGACGTCGCTCACCGTGTAGGCGCTGTACTCGGCGTCGCCCTGCCGGTTCGCCGCGAAGGCGATCGACGTTCCGTCGGGCGACCAGGCGGGCGTTTCGTGATCCCAGTCACCCGCGGTCACGGCGGTCACCGCGCCGGAGGCGACGTCGAGCAGGTGAATCTGCGCCCGCGCCTGCGGGAAGAAGCCGTAGCCGTCGAGCTTGTAGGAGATCTTCGTGATGTGGCGGAACGAAGGGGCCGGGATGTCCTTCCCCTCCTTCTTCGCCTCCGCCGCCTTCTTCGCCGCGACTGAGCCGGGCAGATGCCCGTGATCCGTGGAATCGAACGACCGGTGAATGAATGCGATCCTGGTTCCGTCCGGCGACCACTCGAGCGACGAGATCTCGCCGTCGAGTACGGTCAGGCACTCCGCCTCGCCGCCATCCAGACGTAGCCGGAATATCTGTGGCCGCTTCTCCTTCCGATTCGAGACGAACGCGATCGACTTCCCGTCGGGGCTCCACGCCGGGCCGCCGTTCTTCTGCTCCCCGTGCGTGAGGCGCCGCGGCGCGCCGCCGTCCGCCGAGAGAAGCCAGAGGTGCGCGAAGTACTTGTCCTGCTCGGCGTCGATCGTCCTCACGGTCGCGACGATCCACTTCCCGTCGGGGGACGGGACGGCGCCGTCGAGGTACTGGATGGCGAGGAGATCTTCGGGAGTCACGGGGCGTCGCGTGGTCATGGTCATGGCTCCTGGATTAATGTTTGGCCGCCCGGAAGCGCGCCATCTGTCCCTTGAGGTAGTTGTCGTCGGGCGCGAGCGTGAGCGCGCGGCCCATCGTCTCGATCGCCTGTCCCGTCCGCCCCGCCCGGAAGTAGCACTCGGCCAGCGTGTCGAGGATGCCCGTGTCCTTCGGCGCCAGCGACACGGCGCGTTCCGCCGCCGCGATCGCCTCGGGAAGGAACATGTCGTTGGTCGCGCAGATCCACGCGAGTCCGTTCAGGTTCTGCGGGTCGTTCTCTCCGCGCGCCACGGCGCGCCGCAGCGCCTCGCCGACGCGGCTCCGTTCCAGCGCGGCGAGTTCCTTCTTCCCTGCCTTCTCGGCCTCCACGGCGTAGCGGAGGTGCGCTTCGGCCAGCCCGTCGGTCTCGTGGATGAGATAGACGCGACGGACTTCCCTGATCGGATCCTTCGCGTCCTCCACGCGCAGATCGACGTAGCGCGTGCGGTACTCGGGATAGTCGTCGCTGGGACGGCCGACGATCAGCGCGGCCGACTGCATGCCGCGCTTGTCGCCGCCCGCCGCCTGCCCCGCTTCGAGCGCGGCCAGGAGCCGGTCGCCCAGGTCTCCCTTCGTTTCGAGGAAGGCCCGCTCCATCCCCGCCACCACGGCCTCGCCCGCCAGGATGTTCCCCTGGATGGCGTAGCCGGGTCCGGTGCGGAAGCCCGCCCACGCGGAGCAATCGGCGCCGGTGAAGGAAGCGCTTCGCCCCTTCGCGTCGACGATGCCGACCTGCCGGTGCGCGCGGCCCGAATCGGATTCCAGAAGCGCTCGGAGAACGTCCGCGGCCTGCTGACCGCGGCGGAGGCGTTCCAGGCCCAGGGGACCGAACGACTCGTTGGTGGCCGCCTGCGTGGCGATTCCTCCCACGCCGGCCTCGACCCACGGCACCGCGCCGCCGACGCTGAACGCCCGCGACTGTACCGCGACTCCGATCTCCTGGGTCACGGAGTCGTACGCGACGATGGAGAAGGTCGCGTGGGCGCGTGGCGCCAGCGAGAAGCCGATGAGGTAGACCATCGCCGTGACGATCGCGGCCGCGATCCAGAAGCGGGCGCGTGGCGAAAGCCGTGAGCCGGGGCGCCCCGCTTCGCCGTCGTGGCGTGGCCGATGGATGGAGTTGAAGACCATCACTTCTCTCCGCGGTACTTCGCCAGCTGGTCCTTGAGGTACTGGCTCTTCGGATCGATCGTCACCGCGCGGGATCCGGCCTCGATCGCCTTCACCGAGTTCCCCATCCGGTAATGGACCTCGGCCAGCGTGTCGAGGATGTCGACGTTTCGCGGCTCGGCCTGCACCGCGCGCTCCGCCGCCTTCAGCGCCTGCGGGAGAAAGATGTTGTTCGAGGCGCACGCCCAAGCAAGGCCGTTCAGCACCGACGCATCCCGCTCGCCTCGGGAGAGCGCCCGTTCCAGGATCTCCCCGACGCGGTTTCGCTCGACGGCGGCCATGTCGCCTCGCCCGCTCGCCTCGAACTCCGTCGCGAAATTCAGGTGGGCGTTCGCGAGATGGAAGCCCTGAAAGATCTGCCAGACGCGGCGCAATTCCTTGATCGGCGTCTTGTGGTCCTCCACGCGGAGGTCGATGTAGCGCTCGTTGTACTCGGGATTCCCGGCGCTCGGCCGGACGATGAGGAGCGCCGCCGACTGCTGGCCGCGCTTGTCGCCGCCCGCCGCCTGCGCCGCTTCGAGCGCGGCGATCATCCGCTCGGCCAGCTCGCCCGGCGTCTCGCGGAAGGCCTTCGCCATGTTCGCCACGACCGCAGGACCGGCGAGGATGTTCCCCTGGCAGGCGAAGCCCGGGCCCGTCTCTCCGCCGGCCCAGTCGAGGGCGCGCGATCCGGTCCACGACGCCGCCCCGCCGCGCGCGTCCACGATGCCGACCTGCCGTCCGGCCCAGAGCGAGTCCGTGGCCGCCAGCGCCTTCATGACCTCGGAGGCCGGCATACCGGTCTTGAGGAGCGCCAGCGCCTTCGGGCCAAGCGAGACGTTCACGTTCGCCTGCGTCGCGATCGCCCCCGCGCCCGCCAGCGCCCACGGTACGGCCGTGCCGACACTGAAGTACTTCGACTGGACCGCGACGCCGACCTCCTGCGTGACGGAGTCGTAGGCGACGATGGAGAACGTGGCTTGGGCCATGCCGGCTGAAAGGGCCGTGAGAAGGAACGCGAGCATGGCGGGCACGAAAAGGGAGCGGGAGCGGAAGCGACAGCGCGGCATGGACGATTCCCCGAGGTTGGAGACGGCGCGAACGAGGAAAATGACCCTCCGACAGTAGCAGATCGCCGGGCCGTTCGCATGGGGTCCCGAAACGCGACCGCCCCGCCGGTTCGAGACCGGCGGGGCGGCGCTGTTCGGCGCCCGTGATGGCGCCATGTGCGGCGGATGGTTGGGCTAGAACGTCCGCCGCAAGAGGACCGCGACCCGTTGCGCCCTGTAGTCGAGCACCGAATCGCCGAGAAAGATCGCGTTCGACGAACCCGTGAGCGGGAAGATGAGCGGGACGTTCTCGGTGGAAAGGTCCTTCACGTCATACTCTTCCCAGGCCCACTCCCCGAGCAACGAGGTCGACGAGAGGAGCTGGTAGCGCAGCTCGACCGTCGCGGTCTGGCGCCGGTACTCCGTCGAAGGAAGCGAGACGGCGGTCTTCTTGAAGTTCGCGAGGTCGTAGGTGCTTGGGGCGCGGTTGATGTCGAAGATGCCCGAGAGCCCCCACTTGCCGCGCGGAGCGCTCCAGGCGAAGCCCGCGGACCAATAGATCGTCTCGTCCGTCAGTTCCGCGGTCCAGCGCGTGGTGTCCGAGAGGACCACCGTGGCCCCCGACTCGCGTGAAGCCTGGGACGTCTCGTTCTTCACCCAGCCGACGGAGCCCATCAGTTGCAGGCGGTCGGTGGGCTGGAACTCGACGCCGACGGTGCCGGTCCGTTCCTTCTCCTTGAGTAGGCCCAGCTCGGAACCCTCGTAGTCGTCCCGGAGCGAGGTGCCGCCTACCGAGAGGCTCCACTTCTCGCTGGGCGAGTAGGCGATGGAGGCCTCGTAGCGATCCCGCACGCGCGGCGCCAGATCGTACTTCTTCATCCCCGGCTGCTCGATGAGGGTGCTGCCGTCGAGGTAGCCGGTCGAGTCGAACTCGCCGCCGCTCCGCTCCTCACGGTTCCCATGACGAACGCGGCCCTTCATGTGCCAACCGGTCGCCGGACGGAGATGAACGGTTCCCTGCAGCACCATTTCCTTGGTCTTCTTGTATTCGCGGTCCGGGCGGTCGAGCATCACCTGCTCCACCGTGCCGGCGACGGAGATCTTCCGATTCGGGCTCCAGTCGGCGTCGACGCCGGCCGTCTGGTCCTTGTACTCCACTCCCTCGGAGATCTCCTGGAACGGCTCCCACACCTGGTCCATGCGGACGTAGCCGTCGAAGATATGCTCCTCGGTCTTGTTCTTGTAGTCGTAGAGCCGGTAGCGCCCGTTCAGGGTCGCGTCGGGCATGACGCGCCACGCCATGTTCAGATTGGCGTTCGTGATCGTCACCTTGGCGTCGGTGTTCGTGCCCGGGAGCGGGAAGGTGTCGACCTGGGCGATCGCCGTGTTCACGGTGTACGGAAGCCACGGATCGTCCTGGGTGTTCTGGGCGATGCCGCCCGTCGCGTTCAAGGCGACTTTCGTGCCGAAGGTGAGGCCGAGGGCCACGTTTCCGAACACGGAGCGGTTGTCGGGATAGAGATCCATCTGCCCGCGCACCGACCCGTCGCCGGGGCTATAGGCGCTGGCGTACGTGGAGTCGGAGATCCGTTTGGGATTGTCCCAGACGAGCTTGTCGATCTTGTTGTCGAACGCCGAGACGCCGCCGGTGAACTGGAGGCTCATCCCGTTGTTTTTCTTCACGCGCTGATAGGAGAGGCGCGCGGTGGCGTCGAGCATCGACTGGGAAATCGGCTCCCAGATCTCGATGGCGCTGCTGAAGCCGAACGGCGCGCCGTACGGCTTCGTACCGGAGCGGTTCCGGCGCGAGCCCTTCATTTCGTACTGCCAGCCGGCGGCCGGCCGCACGCGAAGACGGGCGCGCGCGATGTCGGTCCGGAAGCCCATCCCTATCCGACGCGCATTCAGGAGCGCGTCCCGCATGGCGGCCACGTAGCGGGCATCCTTCTGCGCGGTGGTTCCGAAGCTCCGGTTGCTCTGATTCGTCGCCTGGAGCGTATCGGGCAGCGTCAGCACCCCGGGGCTCACCTCGGCGTACGGCGTGCGCGTGATGCTGCTGATGTTGTGGGGAATCTGGTTGTAGTCGAGGTCGATCCGGACCTTGCCGCCGTTCCAGTAGGCCATGGCGACCGACTGGTCGTTCTTGAAGACATTCGCGCCGGAGAGCCGGAGCAGATGCCTCTTCTCGCCCTGCCGGAACGAGAAGTCGCGCAGGAAGGTCCCCTGCGGCACCTCCCGGTACTCCTCGTACTTCGCCTCGGGCTGAGACAGATCCCACCACTGCGAGCCGACAGTGAAACTGCCTTCAGCCGCGGGTTTGTCGGCGGCGCCCACGAAACCGGGCGCCGCGACGAGCATCGCGAGGCCCATCGAGAGCCCCCACGCCGTCCTGTGCTTGCGGTTCATGTTTCGCCTCCTCCTACCTTAGGAAAAACTTCCCCGAGGGATGATTGGAACCGTGAATCTGCGCGTGGCAATTCGTGCACGACCGGTTGAAGAGGCGGTTCCCCACCAGGTCGGGACGATCATAGAGCGTGCTCGGATGACGCGTGTAGCTGTGGCAGCGCTGGCAGAGGTACGGCCTCTTGCCGGCGAGCACCTTGTCGTTGTTGGAGCCGTGCGGCTGGTGACACGCCACGCAGTCCTCGCGAACCGGCGCGTGCTCCCAAAGAAACGGGCCGCGCTTGTCGCTGTGGCACGACACGCAGAGGTCCGTGTTGGAAGTGCCGCGAATCATCGACGGGCCGGTCGACCCGTGCGGGTTGTGGCAATCGGCGCACGACATGCCGCCCTCGCGAACCGGCATGTGCGCGGTGTTCGCGAGCGTCGCCTTCTTCTCCTTGTGGCAGCTCACGCACATGTTCGTGATGATCGCTTGCTTTAGGAGGCCCTTCCCGGCGGGCGACTTGGCTTCGTGGATGCTGTGGCAGTCGGAGCAGGCCACGTCGTGCCGGGCGTGGGCGCTCTGGTCCCAGTGCATCTGCTCGCCGACGCGGTGGCACGACTGGCAGACGGCCGACGATTCGGCCGGCTTCATCTTGGAGGGCACCTTGATGATCTTGAAGCGCGGATCGCTTTCATCACCCTCCGCGGCGGCGTGCTCGGATCCGGGCCCGTGGCACCCCTCGCACCCGACGTGCTCCGCCACGACCTCCTTGTCGAGCTCGGCCATGTGATGCGCGTTGCTCTGGAAGGTATCCGCGACTTCCTCGTGACACTTCGCGCAGGCTTCCGACCCGACGTAGGTCGATGTTCCCTGCGCCGCCGCCGGCGCCGCGCTCCATGCGAGAAGCGCCAATCCGGCGAGCGCGAGTACGAGTATTCGGCGTCGCCTCATCTGGGACCTCCATTCCCGGGGATCATCCACCCTCCTTCAGTCGCCTCCGCAAAGGCGGTCCTTGCCACACACTCCTCCGTTTCGGCACGAAGTCGATCGCAATGTACGGAGCCGGACGGAGGCAGCCTAGGGCTACCTTGGGACCGTGGCAAGACTTTGATCGCCATGGGGTTCGGGGTCAACGAATCGCGCCAACCGTCCGATAGGGGGAGGATGGCCTGATCGGGCCAGGGGGCGGGCACCGCGCGCGGCGCTCCGCGCGATTCCCGTCCGGCGCGGAATACGCCGACGCTGACGCGCGTAAGGGTGGATACGATGCGCACGGATCCACCCAGCCGGCTCGACCCCCGCCTCTACCAGATCGCCTGCCTCGCGGCGCTGCTCGTCTACGGGGTCGGCTGGCGATCGTTCGACGTTTCCCCCGCGCAGATCGTCCTCACGCTCGGCGCGGCCCTCGCGGCCCAGGCGGTCGGATCGCGATGGGCCGGGCTCCCCGCGTTCGATGCCAAGAGCGCGCTCATCTCCGGGCTCTCCCTCTGCCTCCTTCTGCGGGTCGACGCGTTGTGGCTCGCCGTCGCCGCCGCGCTCGTCGCGGTCGGAAGCAAGTTTCTCCTCCGCTGGGACGGCAAGCACATCTTTAACCCGACCAATCTGGGCGTCGCGGCGATCGTGGCCCTGAGCGATCGCGCCTGGGTCTCCCCGGCACAATGGGGCGCGGGGACCACGATTGCGTTCCTCGTGGCTTGCCTCGGCGGCATGGTCGTGAACCGCGCCGCACGAAGCGACGTGACCTACGCCTTCCTCGGCTCCTACGCGGCCATCCTCTTCGGCCGCGCCGCGTGGATCGGGCAGCCGTGGAGCGTGCCGCTCCACCAGCTCGAGAGCGGCTCGCTCCTTCTCTTCTCCTTCTTCATGATCAGCGATCCCAAAACGACCCCGAACTCTCGCGCGGCCCGGTTTCTCTTCGGCGCGCTCGTCGCCACGGGCGCCGCCTTCGTCGCCTTCGTCCTCTTCAAGCCGAGCGGACCGATCTGGTCGCTCGTCGCGCTTTCCCCCCTGGTCCCGCTGCTGGATCGATTCCTTTCCGGGCGGCGGTACGAATGGACGCGCCCCACGGCCGGGAACCTCTCGAAAGGAGAACCCCATGAAACAGTGGTTGCCGGCCGTCACGCTCTCGCTGGCGGTCGCGCTCTCGGCGCCGGGAGCGCATAGCTTCTGCGGCTTCTACGTCGCACGCGGCGACGCCAAGCTCTTCAACAAGGCCTCGAAGGTCGTGATGGTGCGCGATGAGAACCGAACGGTCCTCACCATGTCGGCGGACTTCAAGGGGGACCCGAAGGAGTTCGCGTTGGTGGTTCCGGTCCCGACGGTGCTGAAGCGAAATCAGATCCACGTCGGGGAGCAGGCGGCCATCGACCACCTCGACG
>JANOOP010000278.1:0-3710 GCA_031421415.1 Candidatus Eiseniibacteriota bacterium | reverse complement strand
GTGGCGCTGGCGCGGGCTCCGCGCCTACCTCGCGGCGCACGAGGCGCCGCTCCGTCCCGCCGACGCGTGGCGGCAGGTCTGGACCGGGGAGCGCTCCTGGGTCGGCCGCAGCCGTTACGAGGTCGATCGCTGGGCGGAAATCCCTTCGTGGGCGCGGCTCGCGCTCCAGACACTTCGTCCGGGGGTCGTCTCACCCGCGCTACCGAACGGGAGCGGCGCCGACCGCGCCGCGCGCGTCGAGTCGGAGCTGGCCTATCTCTCGAAATTCTCGATGGCCGAGGACTTACGCCTTTTCCTGCGCGCGACCCGGGGAAGGGAGCCGTGATGATCCCAATCCGAGGCCTCGCGGCGGCGTGCGCGTCGCTCCTCCTCGCGGCGGCCGCGCTTCCGGGCTCCACCGACGCGGCGACGCGGCTCTTCGTCGTGAATCACGTCGCCTCGAACGACGTGCGCGCCGCGGCGCCGTGGGGCGCTTCGCTCGCTCTCGCGACGAACGGTGGCCTCGTCTTCGCCGACAGCGCGACCGGGGCGACCAGTAAGATCCTTCGCCAGGGCGGCGGACTTCCCTCGAACAATCTCCTCGCGGTCACCGCGAGTCCCGGAGGACTGCTCTGGATCGGGACCGCCGACCGCGGCATCGCGCGGATGCGTCCAGACGGAAGCTTCCTGCGAACACTCACCTCCTTCGACGGACTCCCGAGCGACCGGGTGCAGGGCTTCTTCCGCACGGGCGACAGCATCTGGGTCGCGACGAGCGGCGGCGTCGCTCTCTTCACGGAGAATCCCGCGAACGGCCAGATCGCGCTCCGCCGCTCCGACTCCAGGGCCAGCACCGGCGGCGCGCTCGTGAGCGACGACGTGACCTCCTTCGCCGTCCGGAGCGACACGCTCTGGTGCGGCACGAACGCGGGACTCTCCACCTTCGCGTCGGGAGTCTGGAGCGCGCGCGCCGGGGTCGCCTCCGAGCGCGTGCAGGCGCTTCTCCTGAATCGCGACTCACTCTGGATCGGCACCAAGACGGGTTTGCGCGTCTACGCGGGCGGTGCCGCCGTGTCGCGCGGCCTCGGAATCGAGACGCTGGCCCTGGGGGCGGTCCCCGCCGGCGTGGGTCGCGGAACCCCGATCGGCCCCTATGTGCTATCGCCCGACGGCGCCGAATCGTCGCTGGGGCTCGCGGGACTTCCGATCGCGCGCGTGCAGGCTCTCCTCGCGACGCCGTCGTCTCGAGTCGTCGCGGGGACGAACGCGGGAATGGCCCGTCTGGTCGGCGGAACAACTCCCTGGGAGCCGGTCCGCAGCGCCGGCCCCGAGTGGAACGGCGGTTCGCGCGTGTCGGCGGGAGGGCAAAACGTCTGGATCACGCTCGGGAACGCGGTGCCGCCCGGAATCGGCATCGGGGGCGTGATGCGGTACGACGGAACGTCGTGGTCGATTCTCACGAGCGCGTCGACCGGGGGAAATCTGCAGTCTGCCGGCGCCATCGGAGTGCTGGCGGCACGCGACGGCCGCGTCTGGGTCGGACATTGCTGCTCGGGATCGTTCGGCTCCTCGCGTCCGCGCACCGACCGCTGGGATCCGGCCGGCGATGTCTGGGACCTCCCGGCGGCCTACAACATCTACACCTTCGCGCAGGCGCCGTCGGGGCGCGTCTTCGCCGCCGGGGTCGAATATGAGAACGGCGTCTACCTCTTCGACGGGACGACGGCCGCGCTGCTCGACTCCCTGACGCCCGACAACACGAGCGCGGGGCTGACGCGGAACAACCTTCGCGGTATCTCCTTCGACGGCGCGGGCCATGCATGGATCGCCACGGTGGACAACGGCGTCGATCGCTGGAACGGAAACGGCACCGACGATCGCGGCGACGACGTCTGGACGCACTTCGCCGGCGCCGGCTTTCCAAGTCTCCAGTCCACGGCGATCGCGGCCATCTCGGCCGGCGACGTCTGGGTCGGGACGCGCGGCGGCGCCGTCCGGATCGTGAACGACGCCGTCGATCTCTCGGCCACCTCGCGGTTGAACGCCGCGATCGGAGGCGCGGCCGTGAACGACCTGGCGGTCGACCGCGACGGGGGGGTCTGGATCGCGACCGGAGGCGGGCTGACGCGCGTTTCCCCGACGGGCGTCATCGAGACATTCGGCGAGGCCGACGGACTGGCGGACGACGACGTGGTGGCGCTTGCCTGGGACGGTTCGCGCGAGATCCTCTGGGCGGTCACCGCCGGCGGTGTCTCCGAGATCCATCCGAGCGGCTCGGGGCGCGCGGCCTTCGACGACGGAAGCTACGTCTATCCCAATCCCGTCGCGGAGGCGAACGCTCCGGTTCGCCTCGGCGGAATCGCCGGCGAGGTCCGCGGCGAGATCCGCGATCTGGCCGGAAACCGGCTCCAGTCGTTCCGCGCGAATCCGGCCGCCCCCTCGGTCTGGGACCTCCGCGACGAGCGCGGGGCGATCGTGGCGCCAGGCGTCTATCTCGTCGTCCTGCGCCAGGGCGACATCACGCGCGTGCTGCGCGTCGCGGTCACGCGATGATCGTTCCTCCCCCGCGCCGAACGCGATGAAGTTCGAATCTCCGCTCGTCCTCGAGTCGCCCCCCGATCCCGCCCGCTGGGACGCGCTCGTGTCGCGCGCGTCCGGGGCGAGCATCTTTCACACCTCGGACTGGGCGAAGCTCTGGACCGACGAATGGCCCGGCGCCCGCTGGGAAGCGCTCGTGGTCGAAGAGGGCGGGGAGTACGTGGCGGGGATCGGAGCGATCGTTCGCCGGCGCGGTCCGGTTCGCACGGTGGACGCCATGCCGTTCGCCACCTACGGGGGGCCGCTCGTCCGAACGGGGCACCCCGACCCGCGCGGCCTCGCGACGTCGCTCCTGAAGGGATTCGCCCGGTGGATCGGCGGCGCGTTCGTGCTCCGTGCGTCGCTGGCGTGGTACCAGGGCGATCGCGAGGCGTTTCCCGAGCGCCTGGAACCGATCGATTCCTTCACGCACGTGCTGCCACTCTCCGCCGACTACGAAGAGGTGGCGTCGCACTTCTCTCCCTCCACGCGCCGGCTGGTCCGGCAGGCCGACGAGAGCGGACTCGCCTTCGAGGTGGCCGACACGCTCGAGAAGGTCCGGGCGTTCTACGATCTCGCCGCGGAAACCGTGCGGCGCCGCGGCGGCACGCCGAAGCCGCGCTCGCTCTACGAGCGGATCTTTCACGATCTCGCTCCGAAGGGAAGGGGGCGCTATCACCTCGTTCGCCACGGCGAGGAGGTGGTGGCGGGAAGCCTCCACTTCTTCCACGAGGGCGTGGCGACGAACTGGCTCCCCGTGTCGCGCGAGTCGGCGTGGCCGCTTCGGCCCAACAACTTCCTCATCGCCGGCATCTTGGAAACGCTCAGCGCCGCGGGCTATCTGGAGTACAACTTCGGTTCCTCGCCCGCCGAAGCGGCGGGCCTCATCCGGTACAAGGAAGGATGGGGGGCGCGCCGCCGCCCGGTTCTTCTCGCGGGGCGCCGCTCGGGACTCCACCGGCGTCTCCGCCCGTAGGCGATCGGGTGCGGATCCTCCTCCTCTCGCACGCGCCGTCGATCCACACGCAGCGGTGGGCGCGCGCGCTCGCGGGAAGGGGACACGAGGTTCGCCTTCTCTCCGTCGCGCCGGCTCCCGGCGCCGCCTTCCCGGGAGAACCGATCGGATGGTCCGGCGCGCGCCCCTTCGTGCTCGT
>JANOOP010000277.1:0-2083 GCA_031421415.1 Candidatus Eiseniibacteriota bacterium | reverse complement strand
GAACCTCGGCTTCATCCCCTTGTTCAGCGGCGTGCCGTTCGGAATCGGAATCCTGAACGCCGGGATCATTCTCGGCATCATGATCGTCCCGACCATTGTCTCCATCTCGCGCGAGGTGCTCCTGGCCACGCCGAAATCGCTGCGCGAGGCGTCGCTGGCCCTGGGCGCGACGCAGGCCGAATCGATCGCCGTGGCGCTGGACGCGGCGAAACCGGGAATTCTTGGCGCCGTGATCCTGGCGCTCGGCCGCGCGCTGGGCGAGACGATGGCCGTCACCATGGTGATCGGAAACACGAACCGGCTCCCGACCTCCATTCTCGATCCCGGCGCCACCATGGCGAGCGTGATCGCAAACGAGTTCACCGAGGCGACCGGGCCGGTCTACCTCTCGGCCTTGGTCCAGATTTCGCTCGTCCTCTTCGCCGTGACGATCGTGATGAACGGGCTGGCGCGCGTCCTGGTCTACTGGGTGACCGGCGGGCGGCGCGACACGGCGGGAGCGGCCTGATGCGCATGCGGCGGATCTGGAACCTGGTCGTGATCGCGGCCTGCTATCTGGCCGCGGGGCTCGTGGTGCTGCCGCTGGTCTTGATCGTCGGGCATCTTCTGGGCAACGGTCTCTCCGGACTCAATCTCGCGTTCTTCACCCACTTGCCGAAACCGGTGGGCGAACTGGGTGGCGGCGTGGCGAACGCGATCGTGGGAACGCTCATCATCGTGGGACTCGCGGCGGCGGTGGCCGTGCCACTCGGCGTGGCCGCCGGCGTCTACCTGGCCGAGTACGGTCGCGGCCGTTTCGCCACGCTGGTTCGCTATACCACCGACGTCCTGAGCGGCGTCCCCTCCATCGTGGTCGGCGTGGCCGCGTACGGGTTGGTGGTCGTGCCGATGGGACGTTTTTCCGCTCTGGCCGGAAGCGCCGCGCTGGGAATCTTGATGTTGCCGACGATCATCCGGAGTACCGAGGAGATGGTGCTCCTGGTGCCGCGCTCCTACCGAGAGGCCGCCCTGGCCCTAGGCGCCCCCCGCTGGAAGACGATCCAGCAGGTCGTGCTCCCCGCCGCCAGTTCGGGAATCCTGACCGCCAGCATGCTCGCCGTCGCCCGCGCCTCGGGCGAGACGGCGCCCCTCCTCTTCACCGCCCTCGGCAACCGATTCTGGTCGTTGAAACTGGACGAGCCGATGGCGACCCTGCCTGTTTTCATCTTCGATTACGCCCGCGCTCCCTACGACGATTGGAACCGCCAGGCCTGGGCCGGCGCCCTGGTACTGGTGCTGCTGGTGACGATCGTGTCGGGATTGTTGCGCCTGACGGTGCGGAAGGTGCGGGCCCTGTAGCGGTAGCGAATCGCCCCGCGCGGCCCGGTTTCGCTGCTCCTTTCGCGGCGGCGAACGCGATAGAATGGCCGGCATGCAATTCGGCAGCGACAACCAGACAGGGGCATCGCCGCGCGTCATGGAGATGCTGGCCCGAGCGAACGCTGGCCACACGCACGGCTACGGCAACGACGAGTGGACGGAGCGGGCCGTGGAAGCGCTGAAGGCCGTCTTCCAGTGCGACCTTTCGGCATTCTTCGTCCCCACCGGGACCGCGGCCAACGCCCTGGCGCTCTCGAGCCTGGTGAAGCCGTGGGAGACGACGCTCTGCCACGATCAGGCCCACGTCGCGCTGGACGAATCGACCGCCCACGAGTTCTTTGGCGGTGGCGCCCGGATTCGCGGCATCTCCCGCGGCGACGGAAAACTGGAATCGCGCCACCTGGAGCAGTACTTCCGCTTCACCGGCGTCGAGATCCCGCACAACTCGCAAGCCCGCGCCCTGAGCATCTCCCAAGCGTCGGAGAACGGCCTCGTTCACACACCGGCGGAACTCCTCGCGCTATGCGAGATCGCGCACCAGAACGGGCTGCACGTCCACATGGATGGCGCCCGCTTCTCGAACGCGGTGGCTTCGCTTGGCTGCGCTCCGGCCGACATCACCTGGAAGGCCGGCGTGGACGTCCTTTGCCTGGGCGCCACGAAGAACGGAGCGCTGGCCGCGGAAGCGGTGATCTTCTTCAAGCGGGAGCTGGCCGATGACTTC
>JANOOP010000276.1:0-2793 GCA_031421415.1 Candidatus Eiseniibacteriota bacterium | reverse complement strand
GAGGCCGATCGCACCGCGCTTCTCATGCGCGCGCTCGACAGGACGCCCTACGAGGAAATCGCCTGGACCCTTGGAATTTCGGTGACGGCCGCGAAGGTGAAGGTCCATCGCGCCCGAAGCAAACTAGCCGGCATGGTGCCGCGGGAGGTGCTCTCATGAAAGTGACCCGAAACGTCGTGAACGATCTCCTCCCGCTCTATCAGGCGGGGGAGGCAAGCGAGGACTCGCGCGCCCTCGTGGAGGAATTCCTGCGCGACAACCCCGATTGCCAGCGGGAGATCTCGCAGCGGTCGGCGCTGACCGACTCGTTCTCCGCTCAGGAGCTACCGCCACCCGACCCGAATCTCGAAAGGGCCACTTTGGAACGGACACGCCGCTACATCCGCACCCGGAACATCCTCGTCGGGCTCGCCATCGCCTTGTGGATCATCCCCTTCACGTTCACCTTCGGCCCGGACGGGCTCCGCTGGATCCTGTGGCGGGACAACCCCATCCTGGCGGTTTTCTGCATCGTCGCGTCGACTCTCATCTCGGCGGGGCAAACGTGGTACGACTGGCGGCGGCGGCGCGGGGAGGCGCGCCGCTAGGCCCTTGTCGGGGGCGCGCGCAGGGCCCACAATTGTCCCGATGTCCCCGACCGTCGCTCCGTTCCGCTCCGGCCCCCCGGAGGTCACGCTCGTCCAGGCGTTCGCCCGGCCGCTCGATAACGCCGTGGCGACGGCCCGCACCTGCTATTCCGCCAAGGGGATCGTGACGCAGGAGGAGGTCGGCGGCGACACGCTCTCCGAGGAGAAGCGGGCCATCCGCCACGAGCGGCGGGACGCGCTGGCCAGGGACCTCTACGCCGCCGGGCATCACACCACCTTCCAGCACGCCCACTTCCAGTTCGCGCTCGACAAGATCTCGCGGCAGTTCGTCTGGACCTTCCTCCACAGCCACCCCTTCTACAACTCGGAGCAGGTGAGCCAGCGCTACGTGGAGGTGAAGCCGGGAACGACGATCGTTCCGGAGCTGGGCGGCGGCGAGGCGCAGCGGGTCTACGAAGAGGCGGTGGAGCGGCTCCACCGCGACTATCACGACCTTCGCGCGCTCCTGACGCCGGTGGCGGAGGCCGAGTTCCACAAGCGCTTCCCCTCGCGCGCGCATCAGCCCGAACGCTGGGCCGGCGAGATCCAGAAGAAGGCGCAGGAGGTGGCGCGCTACGTCCTGCCGATCGGGACCTACTGCTACCTCTATCACACGGTCAGCGCGCTCACGCTCATGCGCTATCACCGCCTGGCCGACCAGCTCGACGCTCCCGCGGAGCAGCGGCGCGTGGTGCAGGCGATGGTCGACGCCGTGCTGGAGATGGACCCACAGTTCTCGGTCCTCCTGGAAGAGCCGATCGCGCTCGAGGAAACGCTCGAGTATCAGTTCTTCCAGCAGAACCCGGGGCTTCGCGGTGAGGTCCTCGCCCAGGAGGCGCGCCGCGAGTTCGACGCGTCGCTGGGCGGGCTCGTTTCCAGGCTGGTGAGCCACAAGCCGGAGAACGAGGCGATTCTGGCCGCGTCGGTGCGCGAGGTGCTGGGACTTCCCACCTCCGCGCTCTCCGACGATGTCGCCATCGCGCTCGTCATGGACCCGGCGTCGAACACGGCGCTTTCGGGGTCTCTCAATCTCACGACGCTCTCCAAGCTGTCGCGGACAATGGTTCATCCGTCCTACACGTTCCGAAAGAAGCTCTCCCACACGGCCGACTCCCAGGATCAGCGCCATCGCGCCACGCCCGGGTCGCGCCCCTGCGTGAACGCCTACCTCTCGACTGAGCCCGATTACGTCACGCCGGCGCTCGTACCGCTGGACGAGAAGGTGGAGCGCCGCTATCAGGAATCGATGAACCGCGCGTGGGAGGCGATCGGACGGCTGCGCGCCCTTGGCGTCTCCGAGGAATTCACGGCCTATCTCCTGCCGAACGCGGTCAGTCTCCGCTTCACCGAGTCGGCCGACCTCCTCGGGCTTCGCCACAAGTGCGCCTTGCGGCTCTGCCTCAACGCGCAGGAGGAGATCTGGCGCGCGGCGCGCGACGAGTCGGAGCAGGTGCGCGCGGTCAATCCGCGAATCGGCGCCTTCTTCCTCCCCCCGTGCGGCCCGCGGCTTCGTGCCGGCGTGAAGCCCTATTGCCCCGAGGGAAAGCGCTACTGCGGCGTTCCCGCCTGGAAGATCCCGATGCGGGAGATCGAGCGAACGCTGTAGCCGGGGCAGCTCTGGGAGGCCACCGATGGACGCCGCCGAACTCGAAGTCGAACGCGCCAAGGCCGACAAGAAGAGCCCGGTGCTTCTCTGGCTCCTCAACATCGTCTGGCCCGGCCTCGGGAATCTCGTCGCTGGCCAGGCCGTGGCGGGGATCGCCTTCGGCGTCGTTCACTGGTTCTTCGTCCTCTTCGCCATCCTGACCCACGGTCTGGGCGGCTTCCTCTGCTTCTTCAACTGGATCGCCGCGAGCGCCGTGGGACACCAGTGGATCAACCAGCGCTACGCCAAGGCGCTGGAGGCTATCCAGGCGAAGATCGACCCGGCGCCGGGGGACAGCGCCTGATCCGACTCCTCGCGCGGGCCGGGCTCGTCGCCTTCCGCGCGCTCGCCATCGCCTCCGCGCTCTTCGCCGCGGGATGCGGACAGCGCGGCGAACCGCCGGCCTCCCGGACTCCCGAGATGGCCCCCTACGTATCCACGGCGACCGGCTTCCGCTTCGTGCCTCCTCCCGCCTGGCAGGCCGATCGCTATCTGGTCTCCGAGGTGACGGGCGCCGACGCG
>JANOOP010000275.1:0-12343 GCA_031421415.1 Candidatus Eiseniibacteriota bacterium | reverse complement strand
AGAAGGTCTTCGCCTCCTCGTCGTTCTTCGCCTGGATGTAGCCCATGAGCATAATGAGCGCCGGGTAGAGGAGAAACGGGAAGACGATGGCCGTCTTCCGCAAGGAACTGATCGACACGCTCCGGGACGGGCGGACGATTTTCGCGATCTTCGTCTTCCCGTTTCTCCTCTACCCGGCGCTCATCATGCTCATGGGCTACATCCAGGCGAAGAACGACGAGGAGGCGAAGACCTTCTCCGTCCGGGTCGGAATCGTCGGAACGGCGCAGCTTCCGATCGCCTCGGAAAAGATCGGCGCCGTGGAAGGCGTCACGGTCGTGCCGATGGAGGGCGAGCCGGCGTCGTACGACGACGCGAACGTTCAGGCGCTTCTGGTGCTTCCGTCAGATCTCATGGGGATGATCGCGCGCGGGGACAGCGTGAGGGTGGAACTCCGCTACAAGGACGCCGACAACAAGTCCTCCGAGACCGCGAAGCGGCTGAAGCCGGCCCTGGACGACGTTCGCCAGGCGTTGACCCTGGAATGGGCGAGGAGTCGCGGGGCCGACGTCGACCGACCACCGGCCCTGACGGTGGAACGGAAGGACATCTCCTCCAAGAAGGAACTGGGCCGGTACGTGGCGGCGCTTATGATTCCCTATCTTCTGATCTTCATGGTGGCCGCGGGCTCCATGCAGACCGCGGTCGACGCGACGACGGGGGAGAAGGAGCGAAGCACGCTCGAAACTCTCCTCGCCAGCGCGGCGACGCGCGCGGAATTGGTGATCGGAAAGGTGATGGCCGTTTTGGCCGCCTCGCTCACCGGCGCGGTGACGGGCATCTTCGGGCTCTGGCTCTCGTTCGGCGTCCTGGCCAGCCACGTTGCCATCATGCAAAACCAGGCGCTGGAGCTGTCGGTCAGTCCGGAGAAGATGGTCCTTCTCTTCCTCACCCTGCTGCCGGCGGCCATCTTCCTGAGCGCCACCCTCGTCGCCATCGGCTGCTTCGCGCGGAGCATGCGGGAGGGGCAAACCTACGCCACGTACGTCTACATGGCGTCGGTCTTCCTGGGACTCAGCTCCTTCACGCAGTCGGAGTCGATTCCGATGAAGCAGTTCTTCATCCCGATCCTGAACACCGCGCTATTACAGCGCGAAATCCTGACCGACACGGTGCAGGCGTCGCACGCGTTCGCCGCCATCGGGTCGAGCAGCCTCCTGGCCGCGCTCATGGTGGTCATCGCCGTGCGGCTCTTCTCGAATGAGCAGGTCCTCTTCCGCACATGAGGCCCACCATTCCGCGGCGGGCGACCGTCGCTTCGGGAGCAAATCATGCGCACTGACATCGAGACGCTGCTGGCATCGCGCGGGTGCGACGCCGCGGTCGTCCTGAAGACCGAGACTCCGAACCCGACGTTCAACTACGTCGTCGGGCCGGGCGCCGATCTCACGACCGGCGTCGTCGTCTGGCGCCGGGGCGGCCGCCCTCACCTGGTTCATGCATCCATGGAGCGCGACGGCGCCGCCTCGACCGGATTCGAGTTGAGCACGTACGGCGATCGCGGCTACCGGAAGATCGCGGAGGAAGAAGGAGCCGGCGGCGCGGCGTACGCGCGGTTCCTGGACGAGATCCTCCGGGATCTCGGCGTGAGCGGCCGGCTGCTCGTGGATGGGACCGGGCCCGTGGGGCGTTTCTACCACATCCTTCGCCGGCTTCGGGAACGGCGCCCCGATCTCGAGCTGGTGGAAGACGGCGATCCCGATCTCTTTCTCCAGGCGCGCCTCACCAAGGACGAATCGGAACTGGCCCAGGTGCGGAAGGTGGGCGCCGTCTGCGCCAAGGCCTACGCGCGCGTTCGCGCGGCGATCGGTGGCGGCCGGCTCGAAGGGACGCGGCTCCGCGACGCCGAGGGGTGGGTGACGGTCGGGAGGCTCCGCCGCGACATCCGCCGCATCTTCTTCGACGCGGGGCTCGACGAACCCCATGGAAATATCGTCGCGCAAGGGCGCGATGCGGGCGTGCCGCACAATGTCGGAAACGACGCCGACGTGCTGGAGGAGGGAACGCCGATCGTGATCGATCTCTTCCCGGCGCAGGCCGGCGGCGGCTACTACTTCGACGTGACGCGCACCTATTGCGTGGGACGCGCCTCGGACGAACTTCGAGCGCTTCATGCCTGCGTTCACGATTCGCTTCGCGATTCGATCGACGCGCTCGAGCCGATGGCGCGGGGCCGCTCGTACCAGGACCGCGTCTGCGACTTCTTCGAGAAGCACGGCCACCGGACCATCCGGCAGGACGACCGCCTGGAGGAAGGCTACGTGCACGGTCTGGGCCACGGCATCGGGCTCGAGGTGCACGAGCGTCCGAACCTGGGCGGTCCGCCGAGCAACCCCGACCGGCTCGAACCAGGCTCGCTCTTCACGATCGAACCGGGTCTTTACTATCCCTCCCGCGGCATGGGCGTCCGCCTCGAGGACGTCATCTACGCCCGACCGGATGGAACATTTGAGAACCTCGCGGACAACATCCCGTACGAGCTCGAAATCACGCTCGCGTCATAGCCACGAGGCCGGTGCCGTCACCGACCCCGCGCGGACCACGGACGCGGCGAAGCCGGCGGGGCATCCCGACCGCGCCATTCTGGCCGGCCGCTCCACGCGCGGCGGAGAGGCCTCGATCACGCTCGCGGAGCTGAAACTCCTGGCCGAGACGGCGGGGGCCAAGGTCCGCGGGCAGGTCGTGCAGCGCCGCGGCCCGGTCCGCTCCTCGACCTTCCTCAGCAAAGGAAAGGTCGAGGAGATCCAGGAACTCGCGAGCGAAGAGCGCGCGGGGCTCCTGCTGATCGACGACGATCTCTCGCCGGGGCAGCAGCGAAATCTGGAGAAGGAGACGGGAATGCGCGTCGTCGACCGGAGCGCGCTCATTCTCGACATCTTCGCCCGCCGCGCCCGCACGCGGGAGGCGCGCCTTCAGGTGGAGCTGGCGCAGCTCGAGTACCTCCTCCCCCGCCTCACGCGCATGTGGGCGCACCTCGGACGCCAGGTCGGCGGGATCGGAGCGCGCGGACCCGGCGAGACGCAGCTGGAGGTCGATCGCCGGAAGATCCGCGAGCGGATCGCACGCCTGAAGCGGGATCTGGAAGGGGTCGTCCGCGAGCGGAGGGTCCAGCGGAAGGCGCGAAAGGACTGCTTCAAGGTCTCGCTGGTCGGCTACACGAACGCGGGGAAGTCGACCCTCTTCAACGCGCTCGCGCACGCCAAGGTCTACGTCGAGAACCAGCTCTTCGCCACGCTCGATCCGACGACACGCGTCATCGCGTCGGAAGGAAAGATTCAGCTCCTTCTCACCGACACCGTCGGATTCATTCGGAAACTGCCGGCGCATCTTATCGCCTCGTTCCGCGCGACGCTGGAAGAGGTGACGGAGGCCGACCTCCTCCTCCACATCGTGGACGCGACGGAGCCCGATCCGGACGCCCACATCGAGGCCGTGAACAGCGTGCTGGAGGAGCTGGGCGCACTCCATTGCCCCCGCCTTCTCGTCTTCAACAAGATCGATGCGCTCGACGACGAGGTCACGCTCCTGGGGCTCCGCGCCAAGCACGCCGGGGCGGTCTTCGTCTCGGCCGCGACCCGCGAGGGAATTCCGGAGCTGCGCGCGGTGATCACCGGCCGGTTCCATGGCGACGGAGATCGGCGATGACCCCGGGCGCCCGCGCCGTCGTTCGCGCGCGAGGCTACGGCGACCGCTTCCTTCATCGCACCGGCCACTCGATCGGGGAGGAAGTTCACGCGAACGGAGTTCACCTCGACAATCTCGAGACGCGCGACGAACGCCGCCTGCTCGACGGAACGCTCGTCTCGGTGGAGCCCGGAATCTATCTCCAGGAGTTCGGAGTCCGGAGCGAGGTGAACCTCCTCCTCGACGCCGGGCGCGCCGTGGTCACGACCGAGCCGATCCAGCGCGAGCTGCCGGCGCTCCTGGCCTGAAATGCGCGGCGACACGCGCTTCATCCCGCTCCGCGAGATTCGCTTTCGCACGTCCCGCGCGGGAGGGCCCGGCGGGCAGAACGTGAACAAGGTCGAGACGCGCGTCGAGGCGGTCTGGGACCTGGATGGATCGCCGTTCTCCGCCGCGCAGAAGGCGGCGATCCGTGCGGCGCTGGGGAAGCGGATCGCCGCGGACGGCACGCTCCGCGTCGTCTCGCAGCGATTCCGCTCCCAGGCCCGGAACCGGGACGCGGCGGTGGAGCGCCTGCGGGCCCTGATCGCGGCGGCACTGACACCCCGGCGCGCTCGCCGTCCCACCGCGCCCACGGCCTCCTCCCGCCACGCCCGGATCGAGTCCAAGAAGCGCCGCGGCGCCGCGAAGCGGGAGCGGCGCTGGAAGGGAGACGAGTAGCGCCTCCTAAATGATTGCACTACAATACGATACGCCTTAAACGCCATTCTCCACGCCTCTCCCGCGAATTCCAAATTCGCGTTAAGCAAGCGCCCCTAGGTTCCGATCCATTATCGAGATGGGCGCCATGTGGGATAAATGGGGGGGGAGGATGGCTGCGCTTGGCGCGGTGCTACTCCTATTGCTGGCTGTAGCGCTGCCAAGCGTCTGGCGTCATCGCCAGGCGGCGGAGGGCATGGCGAGGCCGACGAAGGGAGCCGCGCCGCCGTCCGTCGCGCCGACGCGCTCCGCGGGACCGAACGTCTTCCGCTTCTACCAGGAATTTCCGCACACCCTCGATCCCGCGCGCGCCGCCGACGCCTACTCCTCGGGAGTCGTCGCGCAGATCTACAGCCCGCTCATCGGAATGACGTCCGACCTCGAACCGACGCCGCAGCTGGCCGAGAGCTGGACCATCTCGAAGGACGGACTTCGCTACGTCTTCCGCCTGCGGCCCGGCGTCCACTTCCACACCGGGCGCGAGGTCACCGCGCAGGATTTCGCGTTCAGTCTGACGCGCGTGTTCCAGGAGCCATTCCTCTCCCAGGGGCTGGCCGCGAACTATCTCGACGCCATCGCCGGCGTGGCCGAATTCACGCAGGGGAAGGCGAAGGAGATCCGCGGCATCCGGGCGCTCGATCGTTACCACCTCGAGATCACGTTGAGCCGGCCCTACCCGTCGCTCCTCTACGCGCTGGCGCTCGACCAGACGAGCGCGGTTCCGCGCGAGCTGCTCGACGCGGGCGGACCGCACGCGCTCGAAACGAACCCGGTCGGCACCGGGCCGTTCCGTTTCGTGCGCCTGCAGGCCGACCAGGCGGTCGCGCTGGCGGCGAACGAAGCGTACTTCATGGGGCGCCCCAAGCTCGACAGCCTCCTCTTCATCGCCCCGCCGGGCGACGTCGTGGAAGCGGGCGCGAACGCGCTTCTCGACGGGCGCGCGACCCTGAGCCTTCTCCCAAGCAACCGGGTCGAGGAATTCCGCGCTCATCCCGGCCTGGCGGTGCTCCGCTGGCAGGACCTGAGCCTCTCCTTCATCGGAATGAACGCGTCGATCCCGCCGCTCGACGACGTGCGCGTACGGAGGGCCGTGGCGATGGCGATCGATCGCCAGGCGATGCTCGACGCGCGCCCTGAAGGGAAGACGTTGGCCCAGGGGATTCTCCCTCCGGGGATCACGGGGTATTCGCCGACGAGCAAGGTGCCGCCCCGAAATCTGGCGACGGCGCGGACGCTCCTGGCCCAAGCCGGCTACGGTCCGGCGAATCCGCTGCCTCCGATCGCGCTCTGGAAAAGTTTCGGCGGCGCCGACCTTCGCCAGGTGGACTCGGTCATGGTCCGCTCGCTGGCGGACGCGGGGATCACGGTCCAGATCCGCTACGAGTCGTGGGCCGTGCTCGACAAGGCGATCACGAACCGCCAGGTGCCAATGTTCGGTCTGGCCTGGATCGCCGACATTCCCGATCCCGAATCGTTCCTCCGAAGTCTGGCCTACTCGACCAGCGCCTCGAACTATTTCCGCTACGACGCGGCGCGGGTCGATTCGCTCCTCGACGCGGCCCGCGCCACGCTCGAAGCCGGCGCGCGGGCGGAACTCTACCGCCGGGCGGAGGAGTCGATCGTGCGCGACGCTCCCTTCGTGCCGCTCTACTACACCGTAAGCTTCATCGGAATGAAGGACAACGTGGCTGGCCTCGAGATGAACCCCCTCGGGATCTCGACGCTCGCGATGGAGAAGCTCCACCTCACGGAGCCCAAGGATGGCAGAGACCGCCGCGACGCATCCCGCTGAGCGCCCGATTCCGTTCTGGCGCGGGCTCCAAGCGCGGATCTTCCTGACCTTTGCCGTCGTGGTCGTCGCCCTCGTGGCGGCGGCCGTGACGTTCATCGTCCGCAGCGAATCCGAATCGCTCCAGCGCGAGACGCGGAAGCGCGGCATCGCGGTGGTGCGAAACATCGCCTGGCTCACCACTCCCTCGCTTCTCTCCTACAACTACGTCGCGCTCAATCAAGCAGCCAGCCGCTCGCAAAAGGGGAGCGAGATCACGTACGTCGTGATCTACGACAAGGAGGGGATGATCGCGGCGGACAGCCGGAACGACAACTCGTTCGGCAATCCTCCGCGCGACGCCGCCGATTTCCTGGCCCATGCGACGCGGGAGGAGCGCTGGCGATTTCTTTCTCCCTCCAGGCCGGGCGACTCCCGACTGCTCGAGATCTTCCTGCCTGTCTACGTTCAGGGATACGCGGTGAAGTGGGGCACCGTCCGGATCGCCGTCTCCATGGAAGGCGTCGACCGCGAGGTCGCCGCCTTGACGCGAAACCTGATTGTGGCCGGCATCCTGGCAACGATCCTCTGCCTCCTGGCGGCGCGCGCGGCTGCCGGCGGAATCACGCGGCCGATCCAGCGGCTCGTCACGGCGACGCGCGCGATCGCGAAGGGCGATTATTCGCAGCGCGTGAATCTCCGTTCCGGCGACGAACTCGAAACGCTTGCCTGGCACTTCGATCACATGGCCGAAGAAGTGCAGCGGCAGCAGATCGAGGTGTTCGCCAGCCGTGAAAACCTCTCGCGGCTGAATCAGACGCTGGAGGCGGCTGTCGAGGCGCGGACCCGCGCCCTGGCCGAATCGGAAGCGAAGTACCGCGTCCTGGTCGAGAGCGCGCCGCAGGGCATCGCCATCGTCCAGGCGGGAAAGGTCGTCTTCACGAATCCGGCGCTCGAGCGGATGACGGGGCGAACCGCGGCGGCGCTTCGGATGGAGGGGTTCGAGGCCGAATCGCTCTTCGCTCCCGAATCGCACGAGGCGGTCCGCGAGGCGCTCCAGAGCGAAGAGGCCAACGGTCCGCAGATTCCGGTGGAGATCGAGCACGCCGGGGGACGCCGCGTGCACGCCGAGTTCCAGGTGGCGCCGCTCGTGTTCCAGAACGAACCCGCCAGCATGCTGCTCCTCTCCGACGTATCGGCGATGCGGGAGTTGCAAGAGCGGCTGGCGCGCGGCGAGAAGCTCCGGGCGCTCGGCGAGCTGGCGGCGGGCGTGGCGCACGACTTCAACAACAACCTCGGCATCATCCTCGGCCGCACGCAGCTCCTGCTGATGAAGACTCAGGAGCCGGAGCTCTCCTCCGGGCTGAACGTCATCCGGCAGGCAGCCATGGACGGCGGCGAGGCGGTGCGGCGCATCCAGCAGTTCACGCGCGTGCGGGAAGATCGCGCGCACGAGGCACTCGATCTGCCGAGCATCGCGGAAGAAGTGGTCGAGATCACGCGCGGAAAGTGGAAGAACGACGCGCAGCGGCGCGGCGTGAAGGTGGATGTCGGTGTGGACGTGCATGCCGCGAGGCCGATCCTAGGCTCGCGCGCGGAGATCCGCGAGGCGCTCACGAACCTCATCTTCAACGCGGTCGACGCGCTGCCGCACGGCGGCGCGATCACCATCCGCTGCCGTGGCGAGCGCGACGAATCGATCCTGGAAGTGATCGACGACGGAACGGGAATGGGCGACGACGTCCGGAGTCGCATGTTCGAGCCGTTCTTCACCACCAAGGGGCTCGCGGGCACCGGCCTGGGCCTCTCGATGGTCTACGGAATCGTGTCGCGCCACCGGGGAACGGTGGAAGTGGAGACCGCTCCGGGCGAGGGGGCGACCATCCGCATGCGATTCCCGGCCACCGAACAGTCGGGCTCCGCCGCCGCGTCCCCGCTTCGCGTGCAGGCGCCCTACCAGGCGAAGATTCTCGTGGTGGACGACGAGACGGAGCTGCTCGGCGTTCTCCGCGACGCCTTGGAGCGCGGGGGGCACGCCGTCACGACCGCGTCGTCGGGATCCGAGGGGATCGCGCGATTCCGGGAGGGGCGCTTCGACGCCGTGCTTACCGACCTCGGGATGGCCGACGTGAGCGGCTGGGACGTGGCGCGCATCGTGCGAAAGGAAGGGGCGGCGGAAATCGTCCTCGGGCTCGTGACCGGATGGGGCGCGACGATCAGCGAGGAGATGGTGCGGGACCACGGCGTCACGTTCGTCGTGAGCAAACCGTTCGACCTCGAGGAACTGCTCTCCCGCGTGAATCGCGCGATCGCCGCGCGCGACGCTACTCCGACTCGATCCGCTTGACCCAGCGGACGTCGCCCGACTTCAGGCGGCGGTTCCGGAATCCCATGGCCTCCAAGAATCGCTCCCCATCGTCGTATCCCGGGGGAACCTCCGCCGCGATCGCCGTCACGCCGAACTCGTCCACCAGGAACCGCTCCACCAGCTCCAGCGCCGCGCGCCCGTAGCCGTGTCCCCGCTCGGACTGCGCGAGCACCAGGCCGCGTAGCGCCGCGGGAATCTCCGAGGTGCCCACTTCCACCTCCAGCGTCCCGATGAGGGCCTTCGTGTCGTTCCGGCGCACCGCGAAGTAGTAGCGATTCTCGTCCGAGATCGCGTCTTCGTAGAGCATCTCGATGGCGACGGGGTCGAAATCGTTCGTGCCGAGCAGGGCCTCGAAGTAATCGGGCGCGTCGAGGTAGACCTTCCAGATCGTGGGGAGATGCTCGGGGCCGGGCACTTCGAGATAGACGATCGGTCCGTCGAGGCGCGTCGTGGTGGAACTCATCGCAGCAATACCGCCTTTTGAACGCGGGTCCGTGCACCGAACCGCAGCTCGAAGAGGTAGATGCCGGCAGCCGCCGTGCGGCCCCGGTCGTCACGGCCGTCCCAGGAGATCGCGTGGGTCCCCGCCGGCCGCGCGGCGAACCGCAGCGTCCGGACGACGCTGCCGTCCGGACGGTAGATGCGTACCATGAACGGTCCGTCCCGGTCCAGGGAGACGGCCAGGTTGGCGTCGGGCCGGAACGGATTTGGATGGATGCGGCTGAGCGCGAAGACCCGGGGCGCCGGCTCGGGGACCGGTGCGGGGAGGACGACGCGGATCGGCCCTGCCACGGCGTCCGGACCGCCTTCCCGCGCGGCGCGCAGCCAGTAGTCGTAGACACCGCCGGGCGTGACGTTCACGTCCTCGGCGTCGCCGTTTCCGCTGAACCGCGGCAGGCGGATGATCGTCGTGGGGGGAAGTCCGGCGAAGGCCCGGTCGATGGAAAGGGCCACGTCGGCGGCGCCGGGAAGCGCCCACTCCAGCCGGATGCGCGGAGGCGACGCGCCCTCGACCGCCGTCGCCGAGAAGTGCTCTATTTCAATGTCGACCGGCGCGCAAGGTGCGTCGCCGTTCACGGTGAGGTCGTCGATCCACCAGCCCAGCCCGTCGTTCGGCGGCTGGGAGCGGAATCGGAACCCGATCTGCACCACGCCGGAATAACCGTCCAGCGGCACCACGGCCTCCGTGAACGCAGCCCTCGTGCCGCTGTAGCGATCTCCGGTCGGGTATCCGCCGACCGGCGTCAGCAGATTCCATGTGAGACCGACGTCGGCCGAGATTTCCACCGACAGGCCGTCGAAGGCGTACTCGCAGTCGTACCGATGGAAGAATCGGAGCGTATTGGTCGCGCCCGGGAGCCGGATCGGCGGGCTGATCAGCCGCGCGTCCTGGGTCGGCGCGTAGGAGCCGACGGGCCCCACCGGTCCGAGTCTCCAGGCCCACGATCCGAAGCCGGTGTTGTTGAATCCCTGCTCCCGGTGCCACTCGCTCACGCCATCGCAGCCGTTCGCGATGCCGAGCCACCGGGCGGATGTCCCCTCGAAATTCTCGCAGATCCCCGTGCGGATTCCGATCGGCACCTGGAAGCTGTCGGCGAGAACTTGGTTGTACGGAGAGCGAACTCGGATCGTCACCATGGCGGCGCCCGGATCGGGGGTGAGGTTCACGTCGGCGAAGAAGAGGGCGCCGGAGTCGGTCTCCCCGCCCGCCAGCGTTCCGTAATCGAGCGAGTCGGCATAGAGGGTGAGATACGGTCCCGTCGAGGAGAGGAGGACATGGAGCGGATCGGTCGGCGTCGTACCCAGATTGGTGAGGGGGAAGCGCATGCGGACCGATTCGCCGCTTTCGAGCAGGCCGTTCCCGTTGTTGGGGGTTCCCTCGACCAGCGCGTCGTCGATCCGCAGCGGATCGCGTCGCAGCTGAAGCCCGGTGACCAGGAAATCGGCTGTGATACTGCCGGCGTTCTCCGCGATGTTCCGGACCGCGACCTGCGTGTTGAGCCCCCCGCAATCACGGTCGCTGCTGGGGCAGGAGAGGCCCTCGAAACTAACCCTCGCCCCCACGCCCGGCCACGGGTCGTAACGGTCTCCCCGATTCCCGACGATATTGGGACTCCCGCCGCAGATCGCCTGCGAGGCGATCTGCCCGGAGCCGATGTCGAGGTTCTGCTCGCCCAGGAATCCGGAAGGAATGCGCGACCCGCCCCCTTCCTCCACGTCGAGCATCTTCTGTTCGGGAATCGACTGTCCGATGACGGTGTCGTCGACGTGGTAGATCAGGAGGCCGTGCGCCGGTCCGTATCCACCCTCGATCGAGGAGCGGACCAGGGCAGCGTCGAAACCGATCGGCTGGCGATTCTCGATCAGGAAGTACTCGGAGTCCTCCGTCCCGTTCGTCCAGAGCCGGAAGACGACGTTCGACGTCTCGACCGGCGGGAGCGAGACGCCGAGCGAATCCTGCGTCACCCAGACCGGCGTCACCCAGCCGAGCCGCGCGAGGGACCAGGCCGAGAAGTGAGACGGCGTCGAGCCGAGCGTCGTCTGGCCGGGGAGGTGGTTGTACAGGCCGGAGCCCATCAAATCCCATTCGCCCACGCCTTCGTTCGCGTCCAGGGTTCCCGACGTGTCGTAGAGATCGGGGACGCCCAGGACGTGCCCGAACTCGTGGCAGAAGACGCCGATCGACATAAGCTCTCCCGCCGTCGTGAAGGGCGCGAATCCGGCCCATTCCTCGGGCTCCGTCGTGTAGGGGAAGACGACGACGCCGTCTGGGGAGGTGTAGGGGGAGCGGAGATTCCACTGGTGCGACCAGATGTCGTCGAGGTCGGCCGTCTCCTCGCCGCCCGGCCCCGCGTGCACGATGAAGAGCGCGTCGAGCGTCCCGTCGTCGTCGGCGGAGCTCGGCACTCCGTCGGGTCCGTCGTTGTCGAACTGGGAGAGATCGTGGTCGGCCTCCGCGAGGAGGACCGCGTCGTAGGCCATCTGCTGGGCGTTGCTCGGCCCGCCGAATCCTCCGGCTCCCGCCGTGTACTCGGCGTAGGTGCGGGGCGCCGTATACCAGCGGGTCACGACGCCCGAGATGTCGAACGCACCCCGCGAGACCTCGCGATAGTAGTCGCGCAGGCTTCCCGTCGGGCGCGTGCCGACGCTGAAGAGGAGGTTCTCGTAGGCCGCGGGAGGGTGGTTCAGCGTGTCGGCGGGGTGATCGGTGAATTCCAGGAGGATGACGAGCGCCTTGTAGTGCGTCGGACCGCTCAGGCGGACCCGCGGGGCCCCGTCGACGCCGAGCGGCTTGGCGGCCGCGAGCGACTGGCGCAAGCGGGAGGCCTCCGCCGGTCCCCGACGGGAGGCGATCTCTTTCCAGGTCTGGATGGGGGGCGCCGCCGAGGCGAACGATGCCTCGACGAGCAGACAGGCTCCCAGCACAAGTCCGATCAGGCGCACGACGGTACTCCCTCCGGCGGGGGAAGAACGCGTGGCTGCTTGGACTTACGGGGTCGCGGTCCGGCTGCGCCCGAATCCGGTCCGCTCCTGCCGTCCCCAGCCTCCACGTCCCAAAATCATATCCAGGACGGCGCCCAGGCGGAAGAAGAGAGTGAGGATGCGGTACGAGAAGTTTTCGATGATGCCGATGGCGATCATGAGGGAGAAATCGCCCCACGATCGGTAGAGGCCAAAGGATAGCTCCTCGAGAAGGACAGCCGAGACCGAGAGGAACGCCCCGGAGATCACCGAGAGGAAGAGGAAGGCCCAGAACCAGAGGGGCGAGAGAAAGCCGAGGAAGA
>JANOOP010000274.1:0-5275 GCA_031421415.1 Candidatus Eiseniibacteriota bacterium | reverse complement strand
GTCGTTCACCACGACGCAGAGAGACGCGTCCACCTCCGCCGCCGGGCGGCTTGCCAGCAGACGCTGAAGCGTCGGCGCCGCGCTGGCGCCGGTCACGAGAGCGACCCGCTCCCGCTTTCCGTTCCGAGCGCGAACGTCGTCGAGGCCCTTCCCCCACCGGTCGATCAGGTCGCGGAGCATGCCGATCCCGTTCTCGTACTGCGGGAAACCCTCGTACGCGCGCGCCGGCGGGACCTCGAGGCCGGCCACGACGTACATCTCGTCGGCCGCGAAGACCAGGCGCGTCTTCTTCTCCTGGAGGAGTTTCTTCTGGTAGCGATGGACCAGCTCGATCGCCGCGACCGCGTCCTCCCGCGTGAACGCCCGGAGCTGCGGAAGGCGCTCGCGGTGCTTCGTCAACCCGACCGGGACGACCGAGATGGTCCGCACGGAGGGATGGCGCGCGGCCAGTTCCTCGATCGACTTCACGAGAATCTCCCCGTCGTTCAGCCCGGGGCAGATGACGAGCTGCGTGTGGGTCTCGATTCCCGCCTCGGCGAGTCGGTCGAGTTGCTGCAAGATTTGCCCCGACTTGGGATTCTTCATGAGTTTGACGCGCATCGCCGGGTCGGTGGCGTGCACCGAAACGTAGAGCGGCGAGAGCCGCTCGTCGAGGATGCGCTGGAAATCGGGTTCGGAGAGATTGGTCAACGTGATGAAGTTCGCGTGGACGAACGAGAACACGTAGTCGTCGTCCTTGATCAGGAGTTCCCGGCGGACCCCCTTGGGGTGCTGATAGACAAAACAGAAGACGCAGTTGTTGTGGCAGCGCTTCGGCTGTCGCGCCTCGAACTCGACCCCGAAGGAGACGCCGTATTCCCGGCCCCCCTCGACCTCGCGCGTCGCTCCGTCCTTCCCCAGCACCCGTACGACCAGCCACTCTTCGTTGATGGCGCTGTTGAAGTCGATCTCGTCGTGGAGTTCGACCTCGTTGATCGCGAGAAGCCGATCGCCAGGGACGAGCCCCAGGCTCTCCGCCAGCGTTCCAGGCTCGATACGAGCGATGGTAAACGGGTCGCTGAGGCCGATCACGCGCGATCTCCAGGTGGGAAGTAGTGTGGAACCCGAACGATGGTAAGGGTTTCCGCGAATCCGATCAAGCAGTGCGAGAGGGCGGGCAGATCGGCGGAACTGGAGCGGGCAGCGGGATTTGAACCCGCGACCTTCAGCTTGGGAAGCTGACACTCTACCACTGAGTTATGCCCGCACCTGAACCGTTCGGAGGAGAGAGCCTAGTCGGGTGGGGCGGACCGGTCAAGCGATCCGTTTCCCCGTTTCCCCGCGATCCGTTTCCCCATCCGTGCGGTTGCTACCTTGCAATGTCCTCCCCGACATCGCGCGCGATCTCCTTCGCGATCTCCGGAAACTCCGCTGCCTCTCGCACCGTGAACCATCGCGTCTCGGGCTCGCGCCGAAACCACGTCTCCTGGCGCTTCGCGAGCTGCCGGGTACGAAGCGCGATGGTGGCGACCGCCTCCTCGAGCGACGCCTTCCCCTGGACGTGCGCGGCCAGTTCGCGATAGCCGAGCGTGTGGAGCCCGGGCGCCTCGGCGCGGAGCTCTTGCCGCAGGAGCGCGCGCGTCTCCTCCAGGAAGCCGCGCCTTAGCTGATCCTGGATGCGATCGGCGATCCGGACCGAGAGCGGCCCGCGCTCCCATCGAACGCCGTAGCGGCGCGCCGGCACCGGCGCCCGCGCCGCTTCTCGCCGGAGCAGCGTGATCGGCTTTCCGGTCAGGCGAAACACCTCCAGGGCGCGAATGACACGCACCGGATCGCCGGGGAGGATCTTTGCCCATGCCTCCGGATCGATGCCACGGAGTTCCCCCCGGAGCGATTCCAGCCCCTCCTGCTCCAGGCGGGCCTGGAGTTCCAGACGCACGCTCTCGTTTCGCTCCGGTCCGGCGAAGAGGCCTTGGAAGAGGGCGCGGAGGTAGAGCCCCGATCCTCCGACCACGATCGGGCGAACGCCCCGTGACGCGAGCGATTCCAGGAGCGGCCGCGCCTCCCGCGCGTAGCGGCCGGCGCTGTAGATTTCGTCGGGCGCCAGGAACGACGCGAGGTGGTGCGGAACGCGAGCGCGCTCCTCGTCGGTCGGGGCGGCCGTGCCGATTTCCAGTCCGCGATAGATCTGCCGGGAATCGGCGCCGACGATCTCGCCCCCGACCAGGGGAGCGAGATGGAGCGCGATCTCGCTCTTCCCCGCCGCGGTCGGGCCGAGGAGCACGAGGGGGATGGAGCGAATCACCGGCGCCCGAAGCGGCGGTCGAGCTCCTCCATGGAGACGCGCACGTAGGTGGCCCGCCCGTGCGGATCGCCGTGCGGCAGCTCGGTCGCGAAGAGGCGGTCGACAAGCGCGCGTCGTTCCACCGGCTTGAGCGGCTGCCCCGAGCGGACCGCCGCATGACAGGCGAACGTCTTGGCGAGGCGCTCCTCGGGCGGATCGCCCGAGGCGTCGGCGTCGTCCACCCCGAGGAGAATGCGCTTCAGCGCCTGGACCGCCGCTTCCTCGGGGATCGCGGCGGGTACGCCGCGCACCGCGATCTGGCGCTCGCCGAAGAGCGCCACCTCGTAGCCGAGGCGCTTCAGCTGCGGCTCGTGGAGCAGAAGCATGTCCAGTTCGTCCCGCGTCAGGTCGAGGACCCGCGGGAATAGAAGGTGCTGCGTCGGACCGGGGGCGCCGAAGAGCCGCTCGCGCGCTTCCTCGTAGAGGATTCGCTCGTGCGCGGCATGCTGATCCACGATGACAAGCCCGCCCCGGATCGGGGCCAAGAGATAGCGATCGTGGAGCTGCCAGATGGCGATCTCCGGTTCCGCGAGGTGCTCCCGCAGATCGCTGGTCTCGCCCTCCCGCGCGACGTCGGAGCCGAGCGACTCCGGAGGGGCGTAGAGCGCCCGTGCGATCTCGAGCCCGTCGAGGAGCGGCTGGCTCGAGATCGGCGCGGCCGGGAATCGCTCCGACGACGACGAGGTCGACGTCGCGTCCACGCCGGCGAAGGGACGCCCCGCGGAACCCGTTCCACTTCCCAGCGCGACGCCGACCGGCACGTACCGGCGCATCGCCTCCTCCACCGCCGCGCGCGTCGCCTGGAAGACGCGCGACTCGTCGCGGAAGCGGACTTCTCGTTTCGTCGGGTGGACGTTCACGTCCACGAACGACGGATCGAGTTCGATCAGGAGAAGTCCGATCGGGTAGCGGTCGGAGGGGATCAGATTGCCGTAGCCCTGGCGAAGCGCCGCCCCCAGCGTCGGCGAGGAAACGACTCGTCCGTTCACCGCGAAGAATTGGTGGTCTCGATTCGCGCGCGCCTGCTCCGGCGTCCCGAGAACCCCTCGCACCTTCACGCCGGCGATCTCTCCCTCGAAGGAGACGCTTCCCTCGACCCCGGCGGCGGCGCCGCGTCCGTAGACGAGCGACCAGCGCTCCAGGAGGTCGGCCGCCGGCGGAAGGTCGACATCCTCTCTTCCCTGAATCTGAAATCGCCAGTGGATCCCCGGGAGCGTGAAGATGTAGCTCCAGACGACGCGGGAGAGCGCTCGCGTCTCGCTCTCGCGCGACTTGAGGAAGCGAAGCCGCACGGGCGTGTTGAAGAAGAGATCCTCGACCGTCACCGTCGTGCCGGCGGCGCGGCCGACTCCCGAGACCTGAATCGTCGTCCCGCCCAGCACCTCCACCTGCGTCCCGGTCAGATCCTCGGCCGAACGGGTGGAGAGCGTGAAGCGCGAGACCTCGGCGATGCTGGCGAGCGCCTCGCCGCGAAACCCGAGCGTGCGGATCGACGAGAGTTCGCTGTCGTGCTCCAGTTTCGACGTGGCGTGGCGCTTGATCGACATCGCGGCGTCGTCACGCGCCATGCCGGCCCCGTCGTCCTGCACGCGGATCAGCCGCTCCGGGCTCGACCCGACATGCACCGCGATCAGACGGCTGCCCGCGTCGATGGCGTTCTCGATGAGTTCCTTCGCGACGGCCGCGGGACGGTCGATGACCTCCCCGGCGCGGATCTTCCCCACGACGTCGGGCGGAAGCACATGAATGCGGGACATGCTAGCGGGTCATCCTCAGGACGGGGAGTTCGCGCGGGAAGCGCGACAGGAATCGCGCGCCGTCCTTCTCGACGACGACGTCTTCCTCCAGCGAGACGAGCCCATGTCCGTCCAGGATGAGGCTCGGCTCCAGCGTGTAGATGCTTCCCTCCAGCACCTTCTCGTTCGGCGAATTGCCGTATCGCTCCCAGCGCGGCCCCAGCGTGCCGCCGCCGTCGTGCACGGCGCGGCCCAGGTGATGGCCGAGCGCGTGCGCGTACTCGGGATAGCCGCGCGAGGTGAGATGGTCGCGCGCGACCGCGTCGACTTCCCATCCCGCGATGCCGGGCCGGAGCGCGGCCGCGGAGCGCTCGATCGCCCCCACCACCGCGGCGTACGCGTCCCGGACGGCCGGCGGAACCGAGCCGTCCTCCGCCGCCACGTACCAGACGCGCTGCAGGTCCGACCGATAGCCCTGGCGGGCGATCCCGAAATCGACGTGAATCAGGCAGCCCGGCTCGATCGCGTCGTCGCCCGGACCGACATGCCCCACCGGGGAGCGCCCGCCGACCGCGACCGTGGGGCAATGTCCGCGAGGCCAGGCCGTCGTCACGCCGGCGCGCTCCGCCTCGAGATGAAACGCGGCGGCGATCTGCCGCGCGGTCATGCCGAGTTGAAACGTGCCGCGGACGCGGTCGAACATCGCTTCCGTCTCCTCGATCGCGCGAACGATGAGTTCGAGTTCCTCCGCCTGCTTCACGCTCCGCCAGTGGGCCAGGAACGGAGCGGCGGAAACGAGCGAATCGGCATGAGGCGTTCCCGCCAGCACGCCGGTCAACCAGTCGCGGAGCCCGGCGGTGAGTCCGTCGGCCAGCGCGTCGTCGACGGAGACGTCGATGCCGATTCGCTTCGGCGCGAAGGAATCGAGAAGCGCGAGTAGCGCCGCGGTCGCCCCTTCCTTGTAGGTGACGACCTCGTCGAAGAGGCCGAGCCGCACGAGGTCGGGCGAATCGAACGTGGCGACGAGCGCGACGGAACGCGACGGGGAGACCAGGAAGGCGCTCGTCCAGGTGAAGTCGAGATCGAAGAAGAACGGCAGGACCGGCTCGGGGCGATCGCTCGATTCACGGACGAGGATGAGCCAGAGGTCTAGGCCGTGCGTGGGCAGAAGCGCCTGGGCCTGGGCCAGTTTCCGACTCCCGAGCGTGGCGCGGCG
>JANOOP010000273.1:0-1937 GCA_031421415.1 Candidatus Eiseniibacteriota bacterium | reverse complement strand
AAGAATGGAGAGGAACTGGAGCATGCTATCTTCGTCGTCGACGATCAGGATCTTTTCGCCCGCCACAGAATCACCCTCGCTTTGCTGGGGAGTACCCCGTCAAGCTGCCTGGGCCATCGCGCTCGCGGGAGTGGTCGTCCGGGGCAACCAGACCCGGAACGCCGTCCCCTCGCCAACGCTGCTTTCGATGTCCAACGTTCCGCCGTGGCGCTCCACGATCCGACTCACGATCGCGAGCCCCAGGCCCGTCCCCCCGTTCTTCGTCGAGAAGAACGGTTCCGTGACGCGTTCCAGCTCCTGGGCCGGGATCCCGATGCCGGTGTCCCGCACCTCGAAGCCGACACGCCCACCGCCTCCGGCGGCGCGTTCCGCGATCGGCCGCACGGTCACTTCCCCGACGCCATCGATCGCTTCCAGTCCGTTGATGAGCTGGTTCAGCAGCACCTGCTTCATCTGTTCGTAGTCGGCGCGCGTCCAGAGCGGTTCGTCGCTCGCCGTCAGGGTGAGCCGCTTGCCGGTCGCCGCGCTGGGATGCCGCCGGGCCACGTCCGTGACGTCCCGAAGCAGGCCGCCGATCTCGACGACTTCGGTCTGCAGCGGCCGCTCCCGCGCGTAGTCCAGCAACTCCCGGATGAACGAATCGAGCCGCTCGGACTCCCGCACGATCAGCTCCAGGAGCCTGGCGTTCTCCCCCGACACCTCGAGCTCCCGCTGGAGCACCTCGACCGAGCCCGCGATCGGATTCAGACAGTTCCGGATCTCGTGCGCGATTCCGGCCGAGAGTTCCCCGATCGCCGCCAGGGTCTCGCCGTGGCGGATGCGGGCTTCCAGGTCCTTCACCTCGGAGAGGTCCTGGAAAATCGCGATCACGCCCTGTCGCTCGCCGTATCCGTCCCGCAGGAGGCTCGTCGATAGTCCAAGCGGAACGGTTCGTCCGTCCCCGCGAATCATGAGGGCCTCGTGGCGATTGACAGCCGCGCCCGACTCGAGCGTCTCGTGCAGTCGCTCGGCGAAGGACTCGAGGCCCGGCCCGAAAGCCTCCCGGTAGTGCCGTCCGCAAACGGCATCCGTCGGGAGTCCCACGATTTCCATGGCCGATCGGTTCCAGTGGCGAACGATCCCGAGCGCATCCACCGTCACGAGGCCGCTCGACATGTTCTCGAGAATCGACTCCGTGTCGAACTGCGCCCGGTGGAGTTCGGTCCTGGCCTCGTGAAGCGCCCGATCGCCCTCCCGGATCCGCCGCCCGATCGCCCCGCCGATCACTCCCACCAGAAAGAGAAGCGGGATGTAGAGCGCCACTCGAAGTCGCAACGCCCCGTCGCTCAGCCGCTCGGTGATCCCCGAGACCGCCGGCGCGAGGAGCCCGCTGCGGTCGGCGGCGTAGATCACCGTGTAGGCCGTGGCCGAGACCAGCGCGAAGACCAGCCCTCCGCGCACGTTCAGGAAGACACCGCCCAGCAGCGGGCCCAGGAGAAAGAGCGGCGCGAACGGACTCGACGCTCCCCCGGTGAAAAGGAGCAGGTACGAGATCACCGCCACGTCCACCAGGAACTGCGTCGCGAGGAGCGGTTCCACTTCCGCTCCGCCGCGGGCCGCCCGGTAGTAGGCCACCGCGAGCCCCGCCGACAGCGCTACCAGAAACGCGAACGGCCCGTGTTGCGCCAGCCCGGAGTACCCGTCCGAGAAGGTCGCCGCCATCGCCGCGACCAGGGAGATGAGGGCGACCCGCCCCACGATCACCCCCCGCACCGCCGCACGAAGGTCCTGGTCACCGCCCGGTCGCCCCGCGCGCATCGGGGTCCTCCCTCCCTGGATCAGTGGCCGCCCGCCACCACGTTGATCAGCTTGAACATCGGCAGATACATCGCGACGACCATGCCGCCGACGATGCCGCCCATGAAGACGATCATGAGCGGCTCGATCATCGACGTGAG
>JANOOP010000272.1:0-5815 GCA_031421415.1 Candidatus Eiseniibacteriota bacterium | reverse complement strand
CCGGCGCGCGTTCGAGCGAGAGATTCGAATGACGATCGACGCCGTGCACGGGAACGCCGTCGTGAAACCCCGGCCCGGCCACGCCGCCGGCCGCTACGAGGCCGACGTGTCGCCGTGGCTGGCCGGGTGGCTCCTGGGGCGCGAGTGGGAGCCGTACGCGGTGCGGGAAACGGAGCGCCTGAATCCCGACTCCACCCGCTATCGCGGCGCCATGCTCGCGGTGGAGCGGGGCACAGCCATGGAGTGCTGGCTCGGCCGCGTCTGCGACGTCGCGGCGCGCTACGAGAAGCGGAACTACGGACTCGCGCGCGCGGTCTCGTTCGTGAACTGGCCGACGCTCGATCCGATGCGGCACCCGACGGAGAGCGAGCGGGCCGGCGCGGAGGCGGAGCACGACGAGGATGCCTACAGCGTCGATCCCTTACGAATTCGCCCGCTCGCCACGCCCTCCGAGGCCTCCGGTTTCCTCGGCACGTTCGCCAACTACCACGTCTATCCCTATTACCCGGACTTCCTGAACCTCGATCCGGGCTACGGCGCGTTCCGCGACGTGCACGGCGCCTGCAATTACGCCGGCTACCTGGCCGACCTGAAATCGCACACGCGTGGCATTCCGCTCCTGATCGGCGAATACGGCGTGCCGACGAGCCGCGGCATCGCGCACCTCCAGCCGCAGGGAATCCACCACGGCGGAGCATCGGAGGAGGAGCAGGGCCGCCGCGACGTGAGACTTCTGGAGGACATTGCCGCCTCCGGCGCGTCGGGCTCGCTCCTCTTCGCGCTCTTCGACGAGTGGTTCAAGGTGAACTGGATGGTGCAGCGCGGCGAGTCGCCGCGCGATCGAGACCCGCTCTGGCACAACCTGCTCGACCCGGAGGAGTGTTACGGCCTGATCGCGTTCGATCCCCCGCCGGCCATTCGGATCGACGGCGATTTCGCCGACTGGGAGCGCGTGGCGCCCTATGCGTCCGCCGATTCCGCCCTCGCGCCGAAGGGACCGCGCCTCCTGCGCGCGCTCTACGCGACTTCCGATCAGGCGCGCTTCTACCTTCGCCTCGATCTCGCGCCGGGGGCCTCCGCGCGCGATGTCCGCTCGATCGGCGTGGCGTTCGACGTGCTCGATGCGGCGCGCGGCGACCGGCGCCTTCCGCCGCCCCTTCGGGCCACGTGGTCTCGCGGCGCCGAGTACGTGCTGCTGATCGAGCCGGCGCTCGGTTCCGGCGACGACCGGAATCGCCGCGCCGCGCTCTTCGCCGACGCCGCCACCCGGTACTCGGAATTCGCGCGCGTCCGCCGCGGAAACGACGTCTCCCTCCTCCGGGCGCCCTATCGCCCCGTGGCGAACGACGACGGGCTCTACCTGCCGCTTCTGGTCGAGACGAATCGCGAGCGAGTCTCGCGGGGAGGCCAGATTTACGCGGCTCAATACCTGAACGCGGGGCGACTGGGATACGGCCGCGAGCCGGCCCCCGCGGCCGCCTGGCCTGGAGCGGAACCGGGAACCGCGTACGACCCGCACGCCGAGTGGCGAATGGACGCCGCGCGTCGAACGATCGAGATCGCGATTCCGTGGGGACTGCTGGGCGTCGGCGATCCGTCTAGCCATGCCGTCATCGACGACCGCGACGGAACGCCGGAAATCGAGACGACGCGAACGCCGGGCATCGCGCTCCTTGCCTGGGCCTCCACCGCGCCCGGCGCGCGCGCCGATTCCCTCGGGCCCGCCACGGAGGGCGCGCGCGACACGGCCCCCGCGGAGGTGCGCTTCCTAGGCCCATCGGGGACCGTCCAAAGCGGTGCGGGAAAATCGATTACCGTGAGAACTCCAGGAGATAAGGTGGTGGTGTGGAACGCCTGGGAAATGCCGATAACAAACGAGCGAGTCAAGAGTTCGGCCCGGTTCGTCCGGGAAGCCTTCGAGGGACTGGAAGCCCGTGGACAGAAAACGCACTCGAGCGTGGATGAGGGCCCGTAAGCGCCGGGCTCGCCGCGACCTCGCCCCAGGGCGCACGCGCGCCGTCGTCCTCTTCATCTCCGTCCTCGCGCTGCTCTTCGCCAAATTCGCCTTCAGCGCCGAGGCATGGCCCGAAGACGATTCAGCATCCGACTCGACGGCCGCGACCGCCGGCGTGAGTGGAACGAGCGCGACGCGGTCCGAGCCCACAACCGCGGCTGCGGAGGGAAATGCCGCGGCCGCCGACTCGCTGATCCGCGCGGCGCGACTCCTGGCCGACGAGAAACGATTCGACGCCGCGGCCGACGATCTTCGCCAGGCCCTTGTGGTCCGCCCCGGCGACACCACCGCCTGGTCGCTCCTCGCGCGGGTCCTCTCGTGGGATCGCCGCTATGACGAGTCCCTCGCCGCCTACCGCGAACTCCTCGCCGCGCACCCCGACGACACGTTCGACCGCGCCGGCTACGCGCGCGTTCTCTCCTGGTCGGGAGATCTTTCCGGCGCGGCCATGGAGTATCGCCGCCTTCTCCGCGCGAACTCGGCCAACGGCGATGCCTGGCTCGGCCAGGCCACGATCGCGCGCTGGCGCGGCGCCGCGACCGCGGCCGATCGCGACGCCGCGAAAGCAGCGGCGCTCGGCGCCGACGCCTCGGCGCTGGCCGAGGAGCGCCGGGCCATCGATCGCGCGCTCGCCCCGACGACCACCCTGGGCGTGACGACGTCGCATGAGCTTCAGCGCGCCAGCGGCGCTCCCGACTTCACCATCGAGGAGACGGGCCCCTTCGGCGCCGCACGCGCCACGCTCGGCCGTTCGGTCGGCGTCGGCGCGCGCGTCGCGCGGACGCGGCTCTTCGAGCGAAATACACGCCCCGCGCCCGGCGACACGACGCTCAACTACGATTTGGAGAGCCGGAGCCTGCGGCTCGACGCGTCGTTTCTCCGCGGCTACCCCATCCAGGCCTCGGTGGCCGGCGAATGGCGGAGCTTCGATGCGACGAGCGCGAAGGTGCTCTATCCGCGAAACGGCGGCGCCGCCTTCACCGGATGGAACGCGCGCGTCTGGGGCTTCGCGGGGCGCTGGACGCCCGGGATCACGGCGCGACGGACCTTCCTCGCGCTCAAGGAATGGCATGCGCCCACGGCCACGCTCCGCTTCGAACCGGGCCATCTGACCGACGTCGAAGGCACGCTCGGCTACCAGTGGAACGCGCGGGGGACCGTCTCGCTCGCGGCAACGCGCGGAGAGACGTCGGACGACAATCGGCGCTGGCGCTCCGGCGGCACGGTCGCCTATCGCGTCCACATCGGACGCCCGAGCGTGCGGCTCGACTACGGCCTCACGTTCGCCGATTGGGATCGCCGCTCTCCCTCGTATTTCACGCCGCTCGCCAGCACGCGGCAGGCCGGCGGGCTCTCGCTGAGCGGTTACGCTGTGCCGGGCGACGTCGACTACGGCGCGCGCTACGAGCTCTCGCATCTCGCTTCGTCGAACTTCGACGATATCGTGGCCCACTCGTTCAGCGGTTATCTCAACGGCACGATCGCGGACCGGTTCCCGCTCGGCCTGGAAGCGTCCTATTCGGTCGACAACAACGACTACAAGACCTGGTACGTCGGCCTCACCGGTTCGGCGCGATGGTGATCCGGGAGCGCCGCTCATGATCGAATACGACGTCCTCCTCGTCACGCTCGGCATCCTGCTCGGAATCGTGATCCTCACGACCGGCGCCGCCATCGTGAACAAGATCTTCTCCCTCCGCGAGGCGAGCACGCGGCAGGAGACGATGGACCGGCTGCGGCAGGCCTTCCTTCTGCTGACCGACCCGCACGAGCGGTCCGTGGCCTATGGCGTGATCGTCGAGGCGCTCCAGGGACGCTGGAGCGAGATGGTCGCCGAGGAAGTGGCGCAACTGGAGCTGACGCTCCGCCTCGACGTGGTGCGGGTGCTGGAGGAGAGGGGGGTCGTGGCGCGCTATCTACGCGACGCGAAGAGCCCGATGAAATGGACGCGGGCGCGCGCCCTCCGGATCCTCGGGGAGCTGAAAGTCCCCGTCTCGGTCCCCACGCTCCTCCAGGCGCTCGAGGACCGAGACGCCGACGTCCGAAACGTCGCCGCGCGCTCCCTGGGGAGGATGAAGCTCCAGGCCGCGGAGGAAGCGCTCGTCTCCCTCCTCGGCAAGCACGACCAGGCGATCTCCGCGCGGATCGCGGCCATCTGCATCGAGATGGGCCCGCGCACCGCGCCGCTCCTGATCCGGTCGCTCCGCGACGGTTCGCCCAAGGCGCGCTTCTGGTCGGCGCGCATCCTGGGCGAGATTCGCGATCCGCGCGCCGTCCGCTCGCTGGGCGACGCGCTCCTGGACGCCGACTCCGAGGTCCGCTCCTCGGCCACCTGGGCGCTGGGCCAGATCGGCGAGCGCGCCACGGCGCCGCTCCTGGAGCCGCTTCTTCGCGATCCGCTCTGGTACGTCCGCGCGCACGCGGCCGAATCGCTGGGGAAGCTCGGGGACGGCAGCTACGCCCCGGCCATCGGCGAGTCGCTCCGCGACCGGTCGTGGTGGGTGCGGAAGAACGCCCTCGACGCGCTGGTCCGCCTGGGCGATCCAGCCAAGCCGGTCCTCCTGAAGATGCTCCAGGGGGACGACCGCTTCGCGCGCGAGTGCGCGGTCGAGGCCCTCCTGTCGCTCGGCGTGCCTGTCCCCGCCCTGACGGGAGGGCGCCCGTGACGCCGCACACCGCGCCCGCCTGGGTGATCGGCACGGTGGACACGATCAGCTTCGCAATCCTGATCTACTTCAGCGCGCTCCAGCTGGTTCTCTTCACGCTTCTGATCCTCTCGTACTTCGACATGCGGCGCCGCCTGGCGCAGAACTTCTACGCCGACTACGAGGCGCTGGCCAAATCGCATTTCACGTTTCCCATCAGCGTCATCATGCCGGCGCACAACGAGGCGGCCTCCGCCGCGGAAGCGGTCCATTCGGTCCTCTCGCTCGACTATCCCCAGCACGAGGTGATCGTCGTCAACGACGGCTCGACCGACGTGACGCTGGAGACGTTGGTGCGGGAGTTCCGCCTGGAGCGGCGGGATTCGGTCTACCGGAAGAGTCTCCCGTTCCGCGGAGAGATCCGCGGCATCTACAAGACCCCGGCCTATCCGAACCTCACCGTCATCGACAAGGAACACGCCGGAAAGAGCGAGGCGTTGAACTGCGCCATCAATCTTTCCCGCTACCCCCTCTTCTGCTCCATCGACGCCGACTCCATCTTCCAGGAGAACGCGCTTCTCCGCGTCGTCCGCCCGTTCCTGGAGGATCCGGACCGCGTCATCGCCGTCGGCGGCCAGGTGCGCGTGGCGAACGGCTGCCAGGTGGAGCGGGGTCGCGTCATCGTGCCGAGGCTGCCGCAGAAGATCCTGGCCGCGTTCCAGGTGGTCGAATACCTTCGCGCCTTCGTGGCGAGCCGGCTCGGCCTCTCCGCGATGAACAACCTCCTCCTCCTCTCGGGGGTATTCAGCCTCTTCCGGAAGGACGCGGTGATCGAGGTAGGCGGCTACCGCAGCGACGTCATGACCGAGGACATGGAACTGGTCCTCCGGCTCCACCACCGGATGCGCGAGCAGCGGCGCCCGTACTCCATCGTCTTTCTCCCCGATCCGATCTGCTGGACGGAGGTCCCGGAAAACCTCGGAACCCTGGCCCGGCAGCGGAACCGCTGGCACCGCGGCCTGATGCAATCGCTCTGGCTTCACAAGAGCATCCTCTGGCGAAAGAACTCGGGATCGCTTCGGTGGGTGGGCATGCCGTACTACGTCCTCTTCGAATTCCTCGGTCCGATCGTGGAGCTGGTCGGCTACATCCTGAT
>JANOOP010000271.1:0-1607 GCA_031421415.1 Candidatus Eiseniibacteriota bacterium | reverse complement strand
CACGCCCGCGGCGCCTGCTTCCAGCGCCTCCACGACACGGTCCGGCGAGCCGGCGCCGCCCGCGATCCAGAACGGAACGCCGAGTTGCCGCATCTTCTCCAGATCGACCTCGTCGCGCTCGCCGTAGACCGGCTCCCCCCGCTCGTTGTATCGCAGCTCGCCGCGGGCCGGCGCGTTGTGTCCGCCGCCCGTGGGGCCCTCGATGACGAAGCCGTCCACCTTGCCGGTGGCCTTGCGGGTCAGCATCGTCGCCAGCGAATTGCTTGCAATGATGGCCAGAAACTTCGGACGCCGGATCTCCGGCGGCGTCCCGTCCCAGTGCACCTGCGGATCGAAGTTGATGTAGAGGGTAGGCGCCGCTGTGGGATTCTCCAGATCGAGCCGCATCGTGGCTGTCTGGTGCTTGGCCATGAGGTCGAGCGCCCCGGGGATCTCGCGGGGCACACCCGCGCCCATCAGGATGTAGTCGACGCCCGCCAGCATGGCGCCGTAGAGGAACGCAAGATTCGGTAGCTGGATCTTGGTGAGGAGGTTCATCCCCACCTGCCCGCGGTGTCCTTCTTTCGCCAGCGTGACTTCGACGAAGGCGGCGAGCATCGAAAGCTGCTGACGCGCGGTGCTCACCGCTTGCCGGTACATGGGGGTCGATTTGTAGGGGGCGCCGAGAGGCCGGCCGCCCTCGCGGAAGTAGAGGCGAAGGACGTCCTCGGCGGCGCGCGGCAGCGGGAACTTCGCCATGGCGCGGCGCACGTGCCCGCCAATGTCGCCGTCCTGAAGCCGCCGCACCAGCACGGTGTCGATCCCCGTGCCCGAGACGACGCCCAGGTGGCCGCGCATGGAGACTGTGCGGGCCAGCCGCCAGTCGGACACGCCAACTCCCATCCCACCCTGGATGAGCCGGGGTAGCGCCAACGCTTGCGTCATTTCGAGTCCTGCGTTCGCAGTGGGTCGGTGCTCCGAGGTTTGCTCAGGGTGAGTCAGCTAGCCGTGAGGGACCATTGTGACAACTAACCTCGGCTTGGCGCAATAGATAGTCGGTTTGGCCCGGGGGAGGGGCGGAACATCTCCCCCTCCGGCCGGGCCATCTACTGTAGCGAGTAGAGGTTTCCGTCCATGCCGCCGAACAGGACCAAGCCCCGCTCCCCCACCGCAGGCGACCGGTCGTTTCCGTCGGAGCCGGAGGGGGGGTGTTCCCTCCGCTCCCCCACCGCCAAAGCTATTCGAACCGAAGCGCGTCGATCGGGTGCAGGCGAGAAGCCTTCACAGCAGGCAACAACCCAAACCCGACGCCGACAGCGGAGCAGAAAAGCAACCCGATCACCGCCCACTCCATCGGCACCTGGACCGCGAACTTGGTGAACACCGAGACGAGATTCCCCAGCCCGAACCCGACCAATATCCCCACGATGCCGCCGATATTGCAGAGGATCACCGCCTCCAGCAGAAACTGGAAGAGGATGCTCCGCGACTTCGCGCCGAGCGCCTTGCGGATCCCGATCTCCCGGGTCCGCTCGGTCACGGCGACGAGCATGATGTTCATGATCCCGATGCCGGCGACGACCAGCGCGACGATGCCGATCACGAACGCGGCGAGCTTGAGCCCGGCG
>JANOOP010000270.1:0-3797 GCA_031421415.1 Candidatus Eiseniibacteriota bacterium | reverse complement strand
CCTGTTCTCCGTGTAAACGGACCGAATCCCCCGCAGCGTGAGGTCGAAGTAGGGCGAAAAGTGCTCCGTCGAGCGGACGAACTTCCGAACTCCCGGCCCCAGCGAGACGGAGAACCCGTCGCGCCCGCGCGTCTCTTCGATGAGCGTGTCGGGGGTGACGAAGTCGCGCGAGATGTCGGTGTCCCCGAACGAACCGCCCGCGTTGATGAGGATGAGCCACGCGGTCTTTTCGCTCTTCCCGTAGATGAGCGCGGCCTCGGCGCCGGTGCTCAGGAGGTCCCCCGCGTCGATCCCCAGGCCGTACTTCCCGTCGATCGGGACGGCGTTGGCGGCGTTCGGCGTAGCGGCGCATGTGGCGAGCGCGGCGAGGAGCAGGAAGACGAGGGCTGGAAAGCGACATGCGGCGGGTGAAGCGGACATGAGCACTCCTTTCGGGTCGCGCGTCGAAGCGGACCGCTGAGCATCCCTGCGGCGGGTCGGCGGCGCAGCATTGGTGCCGGAGGAGGGGGTCGAACCCTCACGAGGTTTGAGCCTCACGGGATTTTGAGTCCCGCGTGTCTGCCAGTTCCACCACTCCGGCGGTGGGCTAACTTGTTGGAACGGCGACATTATCAGGGGGTGCCGGGGCGGTCAAGAAACCCCCTCCCGGAAGCGTGCCAAGATTCCAATTGACAATCCCGCAACTACTTAGGTACAATTTCTCTCACGTCGTCGGAGACTTATTCCCCGCTGCTGGAACTTTTCGCTCGTTTCCGAGTCTAAAGAGACGCGATTACGTTGTGAAGTTCCCTGTCGTTCATGTGACGCGGGCGGTCTGTACCGGCGGTCCGCCGGAGGGTTGCCTCAGCCCCACAGGTCGTTCGCGCACGGTCTGCACGGGGAACTTCCTACATAAACGGGCGGCGGGTCCCTAGGGATCCGCCGCCCGATACATTTTCAACCTGCGCCACCTCGGCCGCGTCCGCAGCCTCCGTCCCGGTCCGCTGCCCTCACCCCGCTACGTCAGCCCCTTCACCACCACGATCGTCATGTCGTCGTCCAGGCTACCGTCCCGGTGCGCCTTCACCGCGTCCCAGATTCCGCGCTGGATCGCCGTGGCGGGCTCGCCCCGCCTGGCGCGGATCACCTCTCGCAACCGCTCGTCGCCGAAGAGATCGCCCGACGCGTCCATCGCCTCGGTCACTCCGTCGGTGTAGAGCACGAGCACGTCTCCCGGGCGGACCTCCACCATCCGCTCCTTGTAGGCCGCCGTGTCGAACGTCCCCAGCAAGGGTCCGGTCGCCTCGAGGTAATCGAACGTCTGCCCGCCGGAGCGGCAGAGGAACGCCGAGTTGTGTCCCGCGTTCACGTAGGTGAAGCGGCGCCCCTCGATGTCGAGCACACCGTAGATCGCGGTCACGAAGCGATCGGGCTCGATGCTCTCCCAGAGGAGCCGGTTCACCTTTCCGATGATCGTGCGGATGGCGTAGTTGTTCCGGATCTCCGCGATGAGGGAGGCGCGGAACGAGGCCATGATCAGCGCGGCCGCGAGTCCCTTCCCCGATACGTCCCCGACGACGATGCCGAGATGATTGTCCGTGATGCGGACGAAGTCGTAATAGTCGCCGCCCACGAGATCGGAGGAGAAGTTGGCGCCGGCGATGTCGAAGTTCCGCACCTCGGGGTTCCGGTCGGGGAGGAACGAGCGCTGGATCCGCTGCCCGATCGTCACTTCCTCCTCGAGGCGGCGCATTTCCAGCACCTCCTCGTGGAGCCGCGTCCTCTCGATGGCGACCGCCGCCTGGGCGGCGAACGCCATCAGGAGTTCCATGTCCTCCTGCTCGTACGCGTCCTGCTCGTCCGATTCCAGGTTGAACGCGCCGATGACCTCGCTTCCGATCCGGATCGGCGCCACCATCTCGCTCCGCGTCTGCTCGCGCGCGTTCACGTATCGCGTGTCGGTCGTCACGTCGGGGACGATGGCGCCCTTCCCGGTCTTCGCCACCCAGCCGATGAGTCCCTTCCCCACCTTGAGCCGGACGGCCTCGTCGCGTTCGGCGTCGTAGCCGCGGAGCGCCTGTCGCGTGATCCACTGCGTCTTCTTGTCCACGAGGTAGATGCCGGCCGCGTCGTAGCGGACGACCTGGAAGACGAGGTCGAGGATCTGCTCCAGGAGCTGGCTGCTGTCGAGGCTCCCCGAGATCTTCGTGCCGAGTTCGAGGAGGAGCTGATTCTCCACCTTCTCCCGCATCGCCTCGGAGTAGACGCGGGAATTTCCCACGGCGATCGAGAGTTGCGCGGCGAGTTCGGAGAGGAAGGCGATTTCCTCGGCCGTGGGCTCCTGGCCGGCGCGATGAAGCGTCACCACCCCGAGCGGCTCGGTCCCGCGCCGAAGCGGGAAGGCGAGGACGGGGCCCAGGTCGGCCAGCGGACGGCCTCCCCACTCCTCGGCCAGATAGAGATCGGCGGGAACGCTTCCGAAGTAGCGCGCCTCCTCCTCCGCCACGACCTGCCCCGCGAGCCCCTGCCCCACCTGGAGCCGCGGCCGGCGTCCCAGGACCGGCGTGTTGCCCAGCGTCCAGGGATAGAGGACCTCGGTGCGGGGATCGATCACCCAGAGCGAGAGTTCGTGAAAGGCGGAGGCGGAGAGGAAGAAGTCGCGCGCCTTCCGCGCCAGGGCGTCGCGCTTCAGGAGCGCCAGCTCCCGCGAGGCGCGCACGAGGAATCGAAGCCGATCTTCCTCCGTGCGAGCCGGCCCCGCCAACGTCGAGGGGTCGGTCATCGGGCCGATCGCGCCGTCCGGGTGGTGCGGCGTCGCGCCGCGCCGCGCGCCGCGGTGCCGCCGGCGCAGAGTTCGTCGAGATACGCCCGCAGTTCCGCCGGCCGGAGATGATCCGCCGACCAGAGCGCGCGGAAGATCCGCTCCCCGCGCGAGGCGTAACCGGGAATGTGCTTCAGGGTCCGCGCGTAGACGCGGCGCCGTTCTCCGCGGGTCATGGAGGGGAGGCCGCGGCGATGGAGCCGGCCGTCGATCCAGACGTTCCATAGCTCGTTGAAGGCCTCACGGTCGGCCTCGGGACAGGACGAGAGATCGACGCCCGCCTCGTGGTCGTCCTTGAGGTGGCTCAATTCATGGAGGCATGCCTCGGCGAACGATCGTGACGAGAACTGCCGCGGCATGAGCGGCGGCAGGCCCGCGCGCCGCCCCCACGTGCGCGCCCAGGCCCGTCGCCGATCGCGCGTGACGAAGTTCCCCACGGCGAACGAGAGGCGAGCCGCGCAATGGTCGTGCGTGTTCCACTCGATGTAGGCGTGGTCGTCGCGGTTTCCGAGATCGATGGAAACATGGAGCTCGTGGACGACCCCCGCCAGGCCGAGTTCGCGCACGCAGCCGCGCAGAATTTCCTCCGCCGCGGCACGGAGCGGAAACTCGGGCGGGTTCCATCGCACGCGGAGCGGGACCATCAGTCGGTCACCGCGCCCACGATGAAGATGTGACCCGCGAGGAGAGCGATGAAGAAGACGGCCGGGTGGATTCCAAACGGCGTGCGCCGCTCCTTCGGTTTCGCTGCCGGGGGCTTGTCCCCGGCGCCGATCCCGACGCCGGGTGGATTGTAGCTGTGCGTCTCCGCCGGTGCGCCGCCAACCGGGATGGAGGCGCCCTTTCCGGTGCGGAGGGATTCGGGGATGACTTTGGATGGCTTCACCAGGAACCCCGGAGCCAGCGAATCGGCCTCGGCATCGCTCTCTTCTTCCTCGTCTGGCCACGGCACGTCCACCGGATCTTCCGGAATCGGGGGGTCGTTCGGTTCCTGGCC
>JANOOP010000269.1:0-10833 GCA_031421415.1 Candidatus Eiseniibacteriota bacterium | reverse complement strand
GCGGCTGGGATGCTGCGTTGAGGCGGCGGGGCGCCCCGGAAAATCGGGGCGCCCCGTCCGCATTCTCCCTCCGGGACCCGCGCTCCCGCAACGCGCTCCCGCCCGTATTGACACCCCTGTGGCGGGGGCGGAGAATCGGGGCATTCCCGCGCGCGTCAAACTCTCGGAGGTATTCCCATGGAGATCGAGATCCGTTACTGCACCGAGTGAGGCTACAAGTCCCGGGCCGCCAGTTTGGCGGCCGAGTTGAAGCAGCATCTCGACGTCGAGGCGAACCTGATCCCCGGGTCGGGTGGTATCTTCGAGGTAACGGTCGACGGCAAGATGGTCTTCTCGAAGAAAGAGGTGGGCCGGTTTCCCGAGGAGGGAGAAGTCATCGGCCTCCTGCCCCAGACCTAGCCAACGATTTCGCCCAGTCACGCCATCCAGATCGCCCCAAGGAGGCATGATGCTCTCGTGTCGATTCCGCCCCGCGCTGGCGCTACTACTCGCCGCCGCGACGGCCCTGGCCGCCGGCTCCGCGCGGGCGGCCGCTCCCGTCCACCAGGAAGTCCTCTCCAACGGTCTCACGCTCCTCCTTCAGGAGGATCACGCCAAGCCGCTGGTGGGCGTCTGCATCTTCGTGAAGGGCGGAAGCCGCACCGAGACGCCGACGCTAGCGGGACTGAGCCACTACTACGAGCACCTCATCTTCCGCGGCGGCTCCGTGAAACAGGGCGAACTCCAGTTCCGGAAGGAGATGCAGCGGATCGGCGAGGAGAGCGGCGGGTACACCACGAACGACTGGACATGCTACGGCTTCACCGCGCCGACGCCGAATCTCGACGAGGCGCTCTGGCGGTCGGTGGACGCCTGGATGGGACTGAAGCTGACGCAGAAGAAGGTCGACACGGAACGCCAGGTCGTCATGGAGGAGTACAACCAGGGCGAAGACCGGCCCGACTACAAGGTCTACTACCAGATCGAGCGACTCCTGTTCCGCGATCATCCCTACAAGCGGGACACGATCGGCCTGAAGGAGGCGATCCTCCACTCCTCGCTCGCCACCTTCCGCACCTTCTACGAGGAACGCTACGTCCCGAACCAGTTCATCCTGGCCGCCGTCGGCGACTTCGACACGAAGGCGCTGCGCGACAAGATCGCCAAGGCGTTCGCGCCATATAAGCGCGGGAAGGACGACTTCGAGCTGGGCGACGTGGAGAAGCCGCAGACCGAATTTCGGATGGGTGTCGAGACGCTGAAGACGCCGAACACCTGGACCATCCTCGGATTCCACGTCCCGCCCCACGCCAGCCCCGACACGCCGGCCCTCACCGTTCTCGAGACGGTCCTGGGTGGCGGCGCCTCCTCGCGCCTCTACCGCGCGTTGAAGGAGAAGGAGAACCTCGTCACCGAAACGAGCGCCGACCAGGAAGTCCGGCGAGATCCGGGGATGTTCTGCGTCTACACGACCATGCCGCCCGCGAACGAGGCGAAGGTCTTCGGCATCGTGCGGGACGAGCTGAAGCGCCTGGCGACCGACCTTGTCCCCGCGGCGGAACTCGACCGCGTGAAGAGCCAGCTGGTGAACGCCTATGTCTTCGACGCCCAGACGCCGTTCAAGCGCGCCGAGCGACTTTGCCTCAACGAACTGATGTCGGACGCCACGACCGAAGCGCTCTGGCCGAGACTCCTGCAAAGTGTCACGGCGGAGGATGTGCGGCGCGTGGCGCGAACCTACTTCGCCGCCGATCTCGCGGCCTACTCCGTCATCCGTCCCGCGGGCACGACCGGTCCCTCCGAGGCCGACGTCCACGGCATGCTCGACGCATGGCGCGCCGGCTGGCCCGGCGGCGTGGCCGTGGCCCGGACGGCGGCCACCTCGGTGCGGAAGGAAGTGCTGCCGAACGGCGTGACGCTCCTCCTCAAGGAAGACCACGCTATCCCGATCGTCGCCGTGGAGACAGTGGCCCGAGGTGGTCTCTGGATCGAGCCCGCGGGGAAGGGCGGCGTCTCCAACATGGCGATGACGCTCCTCCGCCGTGGAGCCGGAGCGCGCGGCGCGCGTGAGATCTCCGACCGGGCCGACGCGCTCGGGATGCGGCTCGGCTCGGGGGGCGACGAGGACTGGGGCCAGGTGTCGTGGCAGGCGCCGTCGGCGAATTTCGACGCGGCGTGGGCCCTCTATCGCGACGTGCTCCTCTCGCCCACCTTCCCGTCGGACGAGGTCCGCAAGGTGCGCGAGGATCTCATCCAGCAGGCGAAGAGCCTCGGCGACCGGCCCTTCGAATACACGAACGCAGCCTTCTTCCGGACGCTCTATCCCGCGTCGCCCTACGGACGGCCCGTGCTCGGCGACACGGCATCGCTGGCGGCCATCACCATGGCCGATCTCCGGCGCGCGTACGAGACGACGATCTGCGGCTCAAACCTTGTCGTCTCCGTCGTCGGCGACTTCGATTCCAAAGCGCTCCTGGCCACGGCGGCGAAGACGTTCGGGACGCTGAAGAAGGGAACGCCGGTCGAGGTGGGCGGCGCGAAGGATGAACCCGCCGTCACGTCGCGCCCGATCTTCGAGGAGAAGGACCAGGGGCAGATCACGTACAACACGGGCTGGCTGGGATGCTCGGTGCGCGACCCCGACTATCCGGCGCTCCGCGTCGCGACGAGCCTCATCGGCGACAAGCTATTCTTCAAGTACGTCTACGAGAAGGGCGTGGCCTACCGCTCGTGGTTCACCATGAGCGATCGGATGGGGCAGTCGTCGGTGCAGAACGAGATGGGCGTGACGGGAGCCAATTTCGCCATGGCCTCGAACGGCGTACTGGGCGACGTGGAGGCGTACCAGAAAACACCGCCGACCGCGACCGAAGTGAAGGGCACGGTCGACAAGGCGATCTCGCGGCACCAGCTCGGAAGTCAGGAGAACCGGCAACTCGCGCAACGACTCGCCTACTGGGAGATGACGGGTCTCGGGTGGGAGTTCGGAGAGACGATGCCGGAGAAGCTCCGCGCGGTGACGCCGGAGCAGGTGCGGGACGCGATGAAGAAGTACTTCCGCCTCGACGCCTACACGCGCGTGGCGGTGGGCCGCGATCCGTCCAAAGTGGGGACGAAGCCGGCCTCGCCCACGCCGGCGCCGTAGGCCCGGCTCCGAGAAGGCGAATTCGTCGCGGGGGTTGGGCGGTTAGCGCCCCGCCCTCGCGACCGCCAGGCCGCATCCGACGCCCACGATCGCGCTCATCGGCACCACCTGCATCCAGCTCTGATCCGGAATCCCCGCCAGGAGTCCCAGCCCGACGCCCAGCGCGCCCCCGACCAGGCCACCGCGCCAGAGAGGCGCCTTCGACTTGATGGCGTAGCCCGCCAGCACGCCGTTGATAATCCCCTGCGAGGCCCGTCCCAGAATCGCGAGGAAGAGCGCCATGCCCGGCGCGCCCGTCCCGGCGGAGAGAACGCCCTGCGCCGCCCCCAGGAGGAGCCCCGCCACCACGCCCGCCGATACCTTGCTCATGCCAGCCCCCCTTCCGTGCGCCGCACGCCGCATCCCGGCGGCTAGGCGCAGGATAGCCCCACCCCCATTTCGCCGTCCAGAACGCCGAGCGGACAGCCGATAAACCGTTCGAACTCCTACGATTCCCGTACTCCCGAGGATTTCGTGATGACGCCCCTCTCCGGAAAGGCGACGAGCGCGACGGTGCCGGGCATCGGTGACGTGCTGATCGAACATTTCGATCGCTCGCCGGTCGGCCTGCTTCTCTTCGCCGAGGACCGGACCATTCTCCAAGCGAATCGCGCGGTCGGGGAGCACACCGGCCTCGCTCCCGGCATCCTCCGCGGGGCGCCGCTTCGTCGATTCCTCTACTCGGAGTCGCCCGAAGGGCTGGAGGACCGGATCTTCGAGGAAGTCGCCCTGAACGGCTCGTGGCTGGGGCAGCTCGACGTGCGGACTTCGGTCGCCGACGCGAGCCCGATGATGGTCTCGGTCACCGCGGTCGCGCCCGGCGCCGAGGGACCGGTGCGGTACGTCGGCACGATCACGGAACTCGGCCAGCAGCGATGGATCGAGGCGGAATCGAGCCGCCGCGCCGCCGAACTCTCGGCCCTTACCTCGCTGGCGGTCGCCACGGGAAGCAGCGTGGAACCGGTGACGATGCTCCGCGCCGCGGCCCGGCAGATCGTGGAGGGGCTGGAGGTCGATGCCTGCTGGATCCACCGCTACGAGGCGGCGGACGGCGGACGGCTGGCGCTGGTCGGGGAGGCGTCGTATCTCCACCCGACGCTTCGTCTCTCGCCGCGCATGATCCCCGACGCCATCAACCCCGGCGTGCTCCGCGCCATCGAGACGCGCGAGCAGGTCGCCACCTCGGAACTCCTCGATCGGAGCATCGCCACGGTAGTCCACGCGCCGCTCCTGGCGGCGGGCGACGTCGTCGGCGTGATCTCCATCCTGAGCGTGGAAGGGGAGAAGCTGACCACGCGGAACTCGGACCTTCTGCGCGCCGTGACCTATCAGCTCGGCACCGCGATCCAGAACGTCCGGCTTCTCGAATCGCTGACGGCTCACCAGGCCGAACTCGAGGAGAAGAATCAGGAGCTGGAGCGGTTGGTCGAGGAACTCCGCGCCGCCGACCGGCTGAAGAGCGAGTTCCTGGCGAACACCTCGCACGAGCTTCGCACGCCGCTCAACTCGATCATCGGATTCCTGAATCTCACGCTCGAGGGACTCTGCGAGAGCGAGGAGGAGCGTCAGGAACTTCTGGGCCACGCGCTCCGGAGCGCGAAGCATCTCCTGGGGCTCATCAACGACGTGCTCGATCTCGCCCGGATCGAAGCGGGCCGCCTGCAAGTCGATTGCCGCGACGTCGAATTGGCGCCGATCCTCTCCGACGTGAAGGCGACGATGGAGGTCCAGGCGCGGCAGAAGTACCTCGATTTCGTCATGCCCGAAGTCCCCGCCGGAATCCGCGTACTGGGCGACGAAGTTCGGCTCCGCCAGGTTCTCGTGAACGTGATCGGGAACGCCATCAAGTTCACGCCGCAAGGCCACGTCTCGGTGGCGGTGCACGCCTCCCCGGGCTCCCCCTTCGTCGACATCGACGTGACCGATACCGGAATCGGCGTCACGGAGGAGCGGAGGGGCCGGCTCTTCAAGAAGTTCTCCCAGGCCGACGCGACCACGACGCGGAAGTTCGGCGGGACGGGCCTCGGTCTGGTGATCGTGAAGCAGTTGATCGAGGCCATGGGCGGGTCGGTGCGGCTGGAGAGCGACGGCGAAGGGAAGGGGACGACCGTCTCGATCTCGGTGCCTCGCGCGGCATCGCCGCCGCGACCGCACGGGCCGGAAGCGCCCTCGGGTTCCCCTACGGACGCGTAACGACGAAGATCAGCAGTTCGCCGCGTCCGATATGGATGCGCGCGGGACGCCCGGTCGTGACGTTCGATACCGAGTCCTGCTCCCCCAGCGCCATCGTCCGGCCGATCAGCGGATAGCGAAAGTGCTCGGTCGTCACTCCCTCGGCCGGCGCCCCCACCGCGAAGAACGAAACCGTCGTGCCGATCGGAACGTCGAGCTCCACGTCGCCGCGGGCCAGCCACGACCGCGCGTGATCGTCCTCCAGGACGAGCGGCGCGCGCCCGTAGTAGCGACGCAGGAGCGAGACGTGGCCGAGGACGTGGTCGAGCCGGCCGGCGCTCGCGCCAAGAAGCGTGATCTCGTCCTGGGGACCGCGCGATAGGATGAAGTCGATCGCCTTCTCCGTGTCGGTACGGTGGTGGTCCGGATCGCGGATCTGCGGCACCATGGAGAAATGGGCGAGCGTTTCGGGGTCCGCGCTGTCGAGGTCCCCGACGATGGCGTCGGGCACGAGTCCCAGGGCGCGCGCCGAATTGGCGCCGCCGTCGGCGCAGACGAAGAGCGACGCGCCCTCGAGCGCCATGGCGATGGTGCCGGGCTCCGGGGGAGTGCCGTTGGCTAGAATGACGGCGCGGGACATGATGACGATCGGCTCCGGCTGGTGTAGGGTGTGCTGCGGTCGGCAGCAGGTCCACGTAGCGTAGCACCGGCCGAGGAGACATGGCAAATCGCAGAGACGTCACAACCGTACTCGTCGTCGCCCTTCTCGCCCTCGTCGTGGGGGGCGTGGGGCTCTGGCTCGGCTTCCGGCCTCCCCGGTCGGTCGAGACAGGCCCTCCCGTGCCGAAGCAACCCGACCGAGGGCCGATCCTCTACGAGATGACCTCCATGTTCAGCGAGCCCGACCGGGTCCAGCTGAGGTGGCGCGCGATCGAGGGTGCGTCGGCATACCGCGTCCTACTCATGACCGTGGCCGACGATTCGCTCTTCGCCAGCGATTCGCTGACGACGAACGCCTGGACGGTTCCTCCCGAACTCCGCTCCACGTTGGCGCCGCAAACCGCCTACCACTGGCGGCTGACCGTCTTCTTTCCCGATAAGCCCGCCGCCCAGTCGGAGCCCGCCTCCTTCGCGACCCAGTGACCGCTTGACAGTCGCGCCGCCCGGCGCAATTCTGAACGCTCACCGTTAGGGGTGGCCGGGGCGAAATCCCGGCCTGAGATCACACCCTAGGAACCTGAACTGGGTCATTCCAGCGTAGGGAAACGGAACTGACGTCGAAATGCCGTCCGTGCCGCGACCTCTGCTGGTGGCGGCCGATTTATTTTCGGCGGAAGGGCGTCACCATGAAGAAGTCTCTTCTTCGCTTCATCCCGCTGTCTCTCCTCGCCGTGCTCGCGGCGGGGGCGTTTGCGCCCACCGCCTCGTGGGCCACGACCATCCCCCCGCGCGTTCTGACCGGCCGCGTCTTCGATGCCACTACCGGAGCGCCTCTGGCCGATGCCCGAGTCGTATTGCGCGCGGAGCAACCCGCGCCGGCTCCACCGACGAAGCTCGAGCGTGCCACCGACTTTGAAGGCCGATTTCGCTTTCCCATGCCAACAGCTGCCGCGGTTTTCGAAATCACTCGGCTTGGCTACAAGCCGGTGTCGCTCACAGCACCGTCCAACGGCGAGGAAATCGAGGTTCGCCTCGAGCCTCAAGCCCTCGCCGGGCCCTCCATCGAAGTCACCACCACCCGCCCCGAGGAGCGCGGCTCCGCCGTCGCCTTCACGCGGCTCGATGCGGAGCAGGTGAAGGAGAAGTACTGGGGGCAGGACGTCCCGATGCTCCTAACCGAGACCCCCGGCGTCTACGCCTACTCCGACGCGGGGAACGGCATCGGCTACTCCTACGTGAAGATTCGCGGCTTCGGCCAGCGCCGCGTGGCGGTGACGATCAACGGGATTCCCCTCAACGATCCGCAGTCGCACGAAGTCTACTGGGTGGACCATCCCGATCTCCTGGCGAGCGCCACGTCGCTCCAGGTGCAGCGCGGCGTGGGAAGCGCGCTCTACGGCGCGAGCGCCGTCGGCGGCTCCATCAATCTCGAGACCGCCGGAGGACCGGCCGAGCGCCGGTTCGTGATCGAAACGGGCGGCGGTTCCTACGGCACGACGCGCTTCTCGCTTCACGGCGAGAGCGGATTACTCGAGAACCGCTACTCCATGAGCGGCCGCTATTCACGCATTGTGAGCGACGGGTACCGCGAGCAATCGTGGTCCAGCCTCTGGTCGTACGCCTTCTCCGCGTCGCGCTTCGACAAGCGGATGACCACGCGGGTCAACCTCTACGGCGGACCGGAGGAGCTTCACCTCGCTTACTACGCGGTCGACCGTTCGTACCTTGACGGCCGCATCACCGGCGATGCGACCAAGGACCGCCGATTCAACCCCCTCACCTGGCGGAACGAGACGGACAATTTCTTCGAGCCGCACTACGAACTGTTGAACGACTTCCGGCTGAGCGAGAAGGCGACGATTTCATCCTCGCTCTTCTACTTCCCGGGGCGCGGCTACTACGACGATCTCCCGTACGGGCCGATCTCCCTCGCCAGCCGGCGGCTTCCGACGTTCTTCGTGAACGACAACACGCTCTATCCCGCCTCCTACTACGCCGACACCACCGGAGCGGGACCGTACGAGGTGGTGGCCACCGACCTGACGCAGCGGCTCTGGGCGAAGAACAAGCACTACGGCTGGATCCCGCGAGCGCGTGTCGTTCATGCGAATGGCGAGGCGACCTTCGGCGGCGAGTGGAGAGAGGCCGACGGGCGGCGCTTCGGGGAACTGACCTGGGGCGCGGCGCTCCCGCCGGGGACGGCGCCGAACCACGTCATGTACGACTACCTGGGGCGCGTGAACGTGCAGTCGCTCTTCGCGCAGGAGGCCTACGACTTCCGTCCCGACGTGCGGGTCACGGGGAGCCTCCAGTGGCGCCGCACCCGCTACGCCGTGGGGCACGACCTCCTGAACGGCTACGACTTCAAGCTCCGCTACAGTGCGCTCAATCCGCGGCTCGGCGTGAACTGGAACGCGAGCGACCGCTGGAACCTCTTCGCCTCCTTCGCGCGCGTGAAGTCGGAGCCGATCCTGACCGAGATCTACCGCGCCGACGATCCGACCGCGGTGCCGCTCTTCCGCGTCGTCGATCCGGCGAATCATCGCTACGAGGACCCCCTCGTCGATCCGGAGACGCTGAACGATTGGGAGGCGGGTATCGGCTTCGCGAAGGGGAACGCGCGGCTTCGCGCCACGGGCTACTGGCTCGATTTCCAGGACGAGATCGTGCCGAACGGACAGATCGGGCCGCTCGGCGTGCCGATCACGGGGAACGCGGCGGCCTCGACGCACCGGGGGATCGAACTGGAGGGGGAGTGGAAGCACCGTTCCGGTCTGGAGGTCTCGGGGAATCTCACGCTGAGTCAGAACCGCTTCGACGAGTATCGGGAGTACGCCGACTCGACGACATTCTCGGAGTACGACGGCAACACCATCGCCGGATTTCCGGGACGCATGGCGAATTTCACTGTCGGCTACCGCCGCGGCCCCGCGCGCCTCTCTCTCTCGCTCCGCGACACGGGAGTGCAATACCTGGACAACTCCGAGGACAACCGGAAGAATCCGTCGCTCCGCGCGGCGCCGGGCTACCAGCGGAAGCGGGTGGAACCGAGCACGGTCTTGAACGGCGCGTTGTCCGTGAAGTTGGGCGGCGCCGTGGCGCGGGGGCTGGGCGCCCGGTCGCTGCAGCTCGACCTGCGCGGCTTCAACCTTACCGATCTCCGCTACGAGACGGCGGGCTACGTCTACTACGAGGTGCCCTACTTCTATCCCGCGGCGGGGCGACACGTCTTCGTGAGTCTGCGGGCGGAGTTCTAGGACTCGATGGGCGCGCGGCTCACTCCGATCGACCTCGCGATGGTGGGGGCGTACGCCCTCTTTCTCCTCTACCTCGGCTACCGACTCTCGCACGTGGCGCGAGGGAGCACGGCCGACTATCTCGTCATGGGGCGGCGGCTCACCCTCCCGTCGTTCGTCGCCACGCTCGTCACGACGTGGTACGGCGGCGTGCTCGGGGTAGGGGAGTTCACCTTCCGCTTCGGCATCTCGAACTGGATCGTCTTCGGGGTCCCGTACTACATCGGAGCGCTCCTCTTCGCGTTCTTCATGGCTCGGCGCGCGCATCGCACCAAGTTTTACACGGTCCCCGACCTCCTGAACCACGCCTACGGGCGGCCCGCGGCGCTGGCGGGGGCGGTCGTCGTGCAGTTCCTGAACTCGCCCGCGCCCTATGTGCTGATGCTGGCGATCCTCCTGCAGCTCCTCTTCGGCTGGGGCTTTCTCCCCGCGCTCGCGGTCGGGACGTTCTTCTCGGTCGTCTACTCGCTGCGGGGCGGCTTCCCCTCGGTGGTGGTCGCCGATCGAGTCCAGTTCGTGCTCATGTTCGCGGGGTTCCTGGTCGCGCTTCCATTCCTGGCGATGACCCACGGAGGCTTGTCGTTTCTCCAGGCGAACGTTCCCGCGGCGCATTTCGTCTGGCATGGCGGCAACAATCTCCAGTACGTCTTCGTCTGGTACCTGATCGCGCTCCAGACCCTGGTGGAGCCGACCTTCTACCAGCGCGCCTTCGCGGCGAAGGACGAGGCGACCGCGCAGCGGGGTGTCCTGATCTCCATCGGCTTCTGGATGCTCTTCGATTTTCTCACCACCTTCACCGGGCTTTACGCGCGCGCGCTGATGCCCGACCTCGCCGATCCGGTCGCGGCGTTCCCGCGGCTCGCGGCCGAGTTCCTCCCGCCGGTGATGCGGGGACTCTTCTTCCTGGGACTCCTGGCGACGATCATGTCGACGGTGGACGGCTACACGTTCATCGGAGGCGTGAACTTCGGGCGCGACCTGGTCTGGCGGTGGCGTCGCGAGCCGGACGAGGAGAACGTGAATCGCTACTCCCAAATCGGCTTCGTCGTGACCGCGCTCCTCGCGTTCGGGCTGGCGTTCTGGTTCCGGAGCGCCGTCGATCTCTGGCATCACGTCGGGTCGATCGGAGTGCCGGCGCTTTTGATCCCGCTGATCCTGGTTCATGCGCCGCGCTGGCGCGTGGGTTCGGCGTGGGCCACCGCCTCGATGGCCGCCGGCGGGGGAGTGGCGCTGGGGTGGCTACTGCCGACGCTGGTCGTCGCGGGAGGGAGCTATCCGTTCGGCGTGGAGCCGATCTACGTGGGGCTGTCGGCGAGCGCTTCCGTCTGGGCAATGGGGCTCCTGGCGGAGAAAAAAGTCAGGAACCAAGCCGGCCCTTCGGTGATCTAAGTAGGCAGAGAGCGGGTTCCCTAAGCACCCGCTTCCCAAACGGTTAGCCCGGCCAGCCTCCGGCCGGGAGACCGGCTTGGGACGCAGACCCCTCGAGACCGGGTCAGGCGCTCTCGAACCGATCGATCCACGGACCCGCAAGCCCGTGGAAAC
>JANOOP010000268.1:0-6624 GCA_031421415.1 Candidatus Eiseniibacteriota bacterium | reverse complement strand
CAAGGAGCGTCTTCGCCAGCCCGGGGACTCCTACCAGGAGGCAGTGACCGTTGGCGAAGAGCGCCGTGAGGAGCTGATCGACGACTTCGTCGTGGCCGACGATCACCTTGCGGAGCTCCGCCAGGATGGCCGTCCGCGCGCGCTTCAGCTCATCGAGAAGCTCGACGTCGCGGCTGGCGACGGACTCGTTCATCGAGGTCCTCTTTTCCGGGTCTTGGGGTCGGCCGGATGAAATTTCCATGACGGCAGACCGTGCAAGTGCCCATCGTTACAGGGTTGACGCGGAGGTGTGCATAACCGGACGCGCCGGTATGCGCCGCGCATTTGCAATCGCTTGTGATCTAGTGTGTTACGACGTTTTCCACCGTTTTCCACAAGTTATCCACAAAACGGCTCCCCACACACCGTCGGCCCCGCTTTACTGCTGGCCCGATTCCACGGAGCGAAGGAGGTCGATGATCCGCTCCAGCTCTTCCTGGTTGTGATAGTCGATGAAGACCGATCCGGCCCCGCCGCGCCTCCGGGTGATCCGCACCCGCGTCCCGACGAGCCGCATGAGTTCATCCTCCAGCGCCATCAGCTCCGCGGAGAAAGCGCGATGCGGCGCGCGCCGCGACTTCCCCACGCGAGGGGAGGCCGACCGCTGGATCCGCGATTCAAGCTCTCGCACCGACCAATCGTTCGTGCTCGCGGCATTCGCGAGGTCGATCTGTTGCTTCGGTGCCGCCAGGGAGAGGAGCGCCCGGCCATGCCCGGCAGAGAGACGCCCCGACTCCATCAACGTCAAGATTTCTGTAGGCAAGTTATTGAATCTAATTATGTTGGAAACCGTCGATCGATCCTTGCCGACGCGCTTCGCGATCTCCTCGTGCGGCAACCCGTACTCCGCCGCAAGCCGGTAGTAGGCGCGCGCCTCGTCCACCGGATTCAGATTCTCCCGCTGCACGTTTTCGATGAGGGCGATCAGGAGCGACTCGCGATCGGTGAGCGGGCGGACGATCGCGGGGATCGTGTTGAAGCCAGCCTCCTGCGCGGCAAGGAATCGGCGCTCGCCGGCAACCAGCTGATAGTGATCGCCGGAGGGCCGGATCAGGACCGGCTGGAGTACGCCGCGCTCGCGGATCGAATCGGCGAGCTCGCGAATGGTCGCGGGATCGAACTGGGTCCGGGGCTGGGCCGGGTTGCGGACGATCTTGGCGAGTTGGACGTGGACAATATCACTCGTCCTGGCCTCCTGCGGCCGGCTCTCCGGCGGGCCGGAAGGAGGCATGACCGGCACTTCCTGCTCGACTGCAGCGGGAATCAACGCTTCCAACCCCCGTCCCAACGCTTTTCTAACCACGTTCGATCACCTCTTTCGCCAAGTTCATGTAGCTCGTCGATCCGACGCAGGTGGGGTCGTAGACGACGACCGGCTTGCCGAAGCTCGGCGCCTCGCTGAGACGCACGTTTCTGGGAATGACGGTGCGGTAGACGCGCTCCGCGAAGAATCGCCTGGTCTCCTCCAATACCTGTTGGGAGAGATTCAGGCGGTTGTCGAACATCGTGAGAAGGACTCCCTCGATCTGGAGAGTTGGGTTGAGACCTTGCTGCACGAGCCGAATGGCGCTCAGGAGGTGGCTCAGCCCCTCGAGCGCGTAGTACTCGCACTGAACCGGGACCAGCACGGAGCGCGCCGCGGTCAGGGCGTTCAGGGTCAGGAATCCGAGAGAGGGCGGAGCATCGATGAGGATGAAGTCGTAGCGCTCCTCCATATCGATGAGCGCTTCCTTCAGCCGGTATTCCCGCCGCGGCACCTCCACCAACTCCACCTCGGCACCCACTAGGCGCTGTCCAGAAGGAACGAGATGCAGGCCGGCCACCTCGGTCTCGAGGATCACATCCGCGAGTGTGGCGTTCCCGGTCAGCACATCGTAGATCCCGTGCTGCACCTTGATACTTGGATACCCCAATCCGCTGCCTGCGTTCCCCTGGGGGTCGAGGTCGATAAGTAGGACTTTCTTCCCACAGAGCGCCAAACCTGCCGCCAGATTCACGGCAGTGGTGGTCTTGCCGACGCCGCCCTTCTGATTCGCGATCGCAACCGTCCTGGCCATGGATCTCCCTGATTCGATTTGCGGGCGGGGCCGCGCTGCGGGGCGAGGAGCCTTCTGAATGGGCTAGTTTAGGGGAGGGATGCCAGGGAACGCCAACGGATTCTATGTTCCACGTGAAACGTGTTTTTATTGCGTTGTGAATATTGATCTTACTTGCATCTATTCGCGAAAGGCTCGTGAAACAATTGGCTCGATCGCGAGGTGGCCAATCTGAGAAATTGGTGGGGATTCGTGTAGGTGCCTGGATATCTCACAATTTTGCAGCAGGTTATGGCTACGTTTCACGTGGAACATCGCGGACGGGTGTTTCTCGGGGCCGGCGTGGGGTCAGCGGCGGGGCGGTGGGCGGGGGCGGTGCGAGGTCGGTGCGAGGGCGGTGCTGAGTCGGCGTCGGGTCGGCGCGGGGTCGACGTGGTGCGCGACGCCAATCAAACCAGCCCGTGCAGAAGTCTCCCCCCGAAGCGGCCAATCGCCTCTTCCCCTGATCGTCCCGTGACCGCGAGATCCCGGGAAAGCCGCTCCCGATCGATCCCGCCACCCGCGAAGTAGACCCATCGCGCACCCGGGAGACAGCTCGGCGAGCTCACCTCGATCTGGCGGACCATCTCGGCCACCGCACGGATGAAGAGCACGTCGTAGACCGGCTCTTTCTTGCACGAATGCTCCTCGAGACGTTCGCAGGCGACCGCGATGTTTCGAAGCCCCAGCGTGCGGACCGTCCGCTCCAGGAACCCTGCCTTCCGCTCGCGCGATTCGAGCAGTACGACCTTTGTCCCCGGCCATACAATTCCCAGAGGAATTCCCGGGAAGCCGCCGCCGCTTCCGATGTCCAGGATACATCCCGGAGGCTCCTTGAAGAGCGAGAGGGGGTTGAGCGAATCGAGGATGTGTCTCGTGTAGAGCGTGGAACGATCCCCCTTCGCCATCAATGCGAGCGTGGGGATCTTCTCGTAGAGGAGGCGGGCGTATCGGTCCAGGAGCCCGATGGCCCCTTCTGGAAGCGATCCGAACGGGAGAGAGTTCGAGGTCGGCGCGACGCCGTCGCCCGCCGCGCCCTGCTCAGTCGCTAGAGCGAGGCGTTCCAGAAATAGCCGCCGATCCGCCGCCAGGTCCGCGGGAAGCTTCACCGCGGGCGGATCGGGGGGTTGGCGCTTCTGCTGCGTTTCGTCCGGCCCCACCATCCACACTCCTTCGTCGTTCCCGATCGGCATAGATGGCCAGAACCGATACGTCCGCGGGAGAGACTCCCGCGATTCGTGAAGCCTGGGCGACTGTTCGAGGGCGAAGTCGCTTCACCTTTTCACGTGCCTCGCCGGCGAGTTCCGCCAGCGGCTCGTCGAAGAGGCGTTCCGGGAGCAGAAGCGACTCGTATCGCGAGGCTCGCTCCACCGAGCGATGTTCGCGCTCAATGTACCCTTCATAGCGCGCTTCGATCACGGCCGACTCTACCGCTCCGCTCTCCAACTCGGCAAGCGAAGGGAGTGAGAGAGCACCCGGAGTGTCGAGCGATCCGTCCCGAATCGCCTGCGCCAGGGAGAGTGGCACCCCGCGTATCGGGGCCTCCATCCGGATCGACTTGAGTCGGGCACGCGCCGTCACACGATCCGAGGCCCGCCGGCCGAGACGTCGGAGTTCCTGCGGCCGGAGCGTCCCCAGCCGGGCCGCCTCAGGCAAGAGCCGCTCGTCTGCGTTGTCCTGCCGTAGCAGGAGCCGGTGCTCCGCGCTGGATGTGAACATCCGATACGGCTCTTCCGTCCCTTTTACTACTAGATCATCAATCAACACAGCGAGATACGAAGTATGTCTTCCGGGCAGCCAGGGCTCCCGGCGCTGGAGTGCCAGGGCCGCGTTGATGCCGGCCCAGAGTCCCTGGGCCGCCGCTTCCTCGTATCCGGACGTGCCGTTGATTTGGCCCGCCAGGTAGAGTCCCGCCACTTCGCGCGACTCCAGGGTTTGGCGGAGCTGGGTCGGAGGAACGAAGTCGTATTCCACCGCGTAGCCCGGGCGAAGGAGCCGCGCCGACTCGAGTCCCGGGATCGTGGCCAGAATCTCCACCTGCACCTCTTCCGGGAGACTTGTCGAGAGCCCGTTCACGTAGTACTCGACCGTGTCGCGCCCTTCCGGCTCCAGGAAGATCTGGTGCGACGCCCTCTCCGCGAACCGGACCACCTTGTCTTCCACAGAAGGGCAGTAGCGCGGGCCGATGCCGCGGATCTTTCCCGTGTAGAGCGGCGAGCGATGGAGATTGTCGCGGATCACGCGATGCGTCGCCTCGGTCGTCGCCGTGAGATGGCAGACGATCTGCTCGACCTCGAGCGACTCGGTGAAGTGGGAGAAGGGGCGCGGCGGATCGTCGCCGCGCTGCGTCGCGAGCCGCGCGAAGTCGATCGAGTCGCGATGAAGCCGCGGCGGCGTCCCCGTCTTCAGCCGCACGAGCCGGAATCCGAGATCGCGGAGCGAGTCGGAGAGCCCTCGCGCCGGCGCCTCGCCCACGCGGCCGCCGGCCACCGTCCGATCGCCGACATGGAGCACGCCGTCGAGGAATGTGCCGGGCGTCACGATCACCGCGTCCGCCTCGAGGAGTGTGCCGTCCGCCAAGCGGACGCCGCGGATCCGTCCGCCCGATACCTCGAACGCCGTCACCTGCCCCTGCACCAGCGTGATTCCCGGCGCCGCCTCCAGTTCCGCGCGGACCAGCGCGCGATAGAGCGCCTTGTCCTCCTGCGCGCGCGGCGACCAGACGGCGGGGCCGCGTCCGCGATTCAACATCTTGAACTGAATCCCCGCGCCGTCCGCCATCCGCGCCATCAACCCGCCCATCGCGTCGATCTCGCGCACCAGATGCCCCTTCGCCAGGCCGCCGATCGCGGGATTGCACGGCATGTGGCCGATGGCATCGAAGTTCATCGTGACGATCGACGCCTCGACGCCGAGGCGCGCGGCGATCAGCGCGGCCTCGCACCCGGCGTGTCCGGCGCCGACGACGATGAGAGGATGTCGGTGGTTTGTCATGCCGGTCACTTTCCGACGCAGAAGCGGGCGAAGATGGCGGCGACCACCGCGTCGTCGACGCCGCGGCCGACCGTTTCGCCCAGCGCGCGGCGCGCCTCGGTGAGATCGACCGCCGCCAGGTCGTAGGCAACGCTCTCGGGATCCTCCACGCGCAACTGACCGGCGGCGCGCTCGAGCGCGGCAGCAGCGTCGATGAGGAGTGCCTCCTGCCTCGCGCTCGTCGCGGGAAGGTCCACCGCCACGCTCTCGCCGAGGACGCGAGGGAGCGCCGCGCGGAGGGCCGCCACCAGCGTGTCGACGCCGCCGGGTCGCACCGCGACCGTCTCCACTTCGGCCGCAGCGGTCGTCGCGGGGCCGCGCCGCTCTAGGTCGCTCTTGTTCCACGCCACGATCACCGGTCCCTTCGTCGCCCCCATCAGCCGCTGGCTCTCCGCCGCGCCGGCATCGCGGCGCGTGCAGTCGCGCACCAGGATCGTGAGGTCGGCCGCCGCCGCCGCGCGCTCGGTGCGCTCCACGCCGAGTCGCTCGACCGGATCGGTCGCCTGGCGGAGCCCGGCGGTATCCGTCAGGCGGATCTCCATGCCGTCCAGCCAGATCGAAGCCTCGATCGTGTCACGCGTCGTGCCCGGCGACTCGTCCACGATGGCGCGGTCGTATCCGAGGAGCGCGTTGAGGAGGCTCGACTTTCCGACGTTCGGCGCGCCGAGGATGGCGACGCGTACTCCCTCCTCACGACGCCGGGCGGAGGGAAGCCGTGCGATCCACTCTCGGAGCGCCGCGGCCGAGGCGTCGCACCGCGCGGCAAACGCGGCGACATCCGCCGATTCCCGCACGTCGCCCGGGAAATCGAGGCGCGATTCGACCTCGGCAAGGAGCCCGACCAGTTCCGCGTCGAGCGCCTCGATCCGCCGCGAGAGATCGCCCCCTAGCGTGGCGTGCGCCGCGCGAAGCGATCGCTCGGAGCGGGCGCGGACGATCGACGCCACCGCCTCGGCCTGGGCCAGATCGAGTTTCCCGTTTCGGTAGGCGCGCTCCGTGAATTCGCCGGGACGCGCGGGACGCGCGCCGGCGCCGATCAGCGTCTCGAGGATGACGCGCGGAACGGCCGGCCCTCCGTGCGAGGAGATCTCGACGATGTCTTCACCGGTATAGGAATGGGGAGATAGGAAGATCGAAAGGAGAACCGTGTCGAGGGGAGTCGCGGCAGGTGCCGTCGCTCCGGTGGAAGTCGCCATGCGACCGCCGGCGTCGGCCCCCACCACGAACGACCCGAACAGAATCCGGTGCGAGCCGCTTTCCAGGGGGTCGCGCGCGCCGCGGAAGCAGCGCGCCGCGATCGCGACAGCGTCAGCTCCGCTGAGCCGCGTGACCGCGATGGCCGCGTCGCCGGGCGCCGTGGCGATCGCGACGATGGTGTCGGTCGTGGCCATGGCGGGGGCGTTTCGGTCCGGCCGCGCCGGACGCGGCAGCCACGGACGCTACTCCTTGGGCGCCGCGCGGCGGATGATGACGCGCT